>RSAS01000046.1 GCA_003934145.1 Candidatus Viridilinea halotolerans
CAATCACCTATCCGTGACTTGCCGAGCGAATGTTCTGTCCGCCCTTAAACCCGTGAAGGGGGTACGGGGGAACGTCGTTCCCCCGTGAAGGGAAACCAAGCTCCCCCCGTGAAGGGGGTACGGGGGAACGTCGTTCCCCCGTACCCATTTACCCCAGATCCAGCGCAGCGGCGATGCCATCTTGCAAGCTCGCCTTGGTATCAATGACACTTAGGTCTACACCGAGGCCGATGAGCGTTTGCGCCACTTCGGGGCGAATGCCGGTGAGCATGACGCGCGCCCCGAGCAGGCGCACCGCCTGGGCCGCCTGGATGAGCGTATTGGCGACTTGCGTGTCCACTACGGCGACGCCGGTAATATCAATGATGGCAACGTGGGCATTGCGTTCGGCCACGCCTTCCAGCAGCGTCTCCATGATCTGTTGGGCGCGCCGTGAATCAATTGAGCCAATCAGCGGCAAGACCACCGTGCCATCGCTGATCGGCATCAGCGGCGTACTCAGTTCGTTGAGCGCCATCATTTGAGCATCAATGATCTCGGCCTGCATGCGTAGTTGCTGGCTTTGGGCATCTTTGAGCGCAGTGATATTTTGGAGCATACCAAACATATGCTCGGCGCGCCCATCGGGGTCAGCAATGAAGTAACCATGTTCGAAAATCCAAATATAGGAGCCATCTTTATGCAGAAAACGATACTCAACATCGTAGCGCTGCATGTCGGCCATCGCGGTTTCGAGCGCACGCATTGCTTCGGGACGATCTTCGGGGTGGAGCAATGCTTCCCACTGGGCAATTCCCCCCTCGAGTTCCTCATAGCTGCGCCCACAGACGAGATTGGTTTCACCCGACCAGCGAATCGCGCCGGTGGGAATGTGGTAGTCGTAGACCATCAGGCCAATGGCCCTGATCAACATATCGTAGCGCTGGCGCAAGCTCTCCAATTCGGCGACAAGCGCCGCTTCGCGTTCGGTGGCATCTGGTTGCATAGGGCTATCGCTCCCCCGTGGTATACTGCGGGCCAGTTTGGGTTGGTGTGGAAACCGAGTTTCCGTATCGGTATAAGGAAATGCTATGTCTCATCCTCAACGTCTCGTACTCCTCATTCTACTCCTCATTGGCTTAGGTGTGGGGGCGCTGCCGCCGGAACGCGTGCGCGCCCAAGCGGGCGCGTCCTTCAGCAGTACGAACGCCGTCGTTGCACCGCTGGTGCCAACGCTGGTGCATGCCAATGTCGCCAATTATACGGGTACGGCGACGTTGCTGATCTTTGATGCCGCTGGCCGTTTTGCCGGTGAATATTCCATCAACCTGGTCGGAGGCTTTGGTTCCGTTGAGGTACTGCCACGGGGTAGCCTGGGCAACCACTGGGCGGCGCTCTTGCTGCCAGATGGACGCCAGGTGGCCAATGGAACGGTGTACCGCCTTGATGCGCAGACGATGGTGCAGACAGGCGTTGCGCCGTTTGATCAACTCTTTGGGCGCGTGCGCGAGTTTATGGCCTCCAAGCGCCTGAGCTACCAACTTGATGATCGCACCGTGGTGGGCTACCGTTCGCCCGACAGCCCGTTGATCTGGTTGCGCGACCACTATTACCAGAACCGCGCTTTTCGTTACTTCGAGGGCGATCTGGTGAGTTTGGTCGAGGCCAATCAGCGTGCCCAACGGCCCGATGGCAGCCTGCCCGACTTTGTTGCCCGCCCTGAGTGGGGCATTCCCGCGCTGCGCACACCGGTCGAGGCCGATGTGGAGTTCCTCTATGTGCAATTGATCTACGAAACGTGGCAGACCACCGGCGATACGGCGTGGATGTTGCGTTTGCTGCCTTCGGCGCAACGGGCGATCAACTATACGCTCACGTCGCCCGAACGCTGGAGTCGCCAGCATGATCTAGTGATGCGCCCCTTCACCATTGATACCTGGGATTTCGCTTACGGGCCGACGACACGCGATCCCAATACAGGCGAGCCGGCACCGCGCCACTGGATTGATGAGCATACCAAGTGGGGCATTTTTCATGGCGATAATACCGGCTTAGCCGAAGCGTTGCGTTCGTTAGCGGTGATGGAAGAGGCGGCGGGGCGGCCTGATCTGGCGGCACAGTGGCGTAATCTTGCCAACGATAGTATGGTGCGCCTCAACCGGCTCAGTTGGAACGGCAACTTCTACACCCATCACGTCAAACTGGTGCCCTATCAGGTGCCAGGGGTGGACGAAGCACGGCAACTGAGCCTCTCCAACGCCATCGCGCTCAACCGTGGCGTCTTGACGCTTGCGCAGGGGCGGGCAATTCTGGCCGAATACCAGCGGCGTCTGAATGATCCGCAGCGCACGGCGTTTGCCGAATGGTACAGCATCGATCCGCCCTTCCCGCCGGGAGCCTTTGGCCTTGCTGGACGTTTGGGCGAGCGCCCGGGCGAGTATGTCAACGGCGGCGTAATGCCGCTTGTAGGCGGTGAACTTTCGCGCGGCGCGTTCCGCCACGGTTACGAGAGCTACGGCTTCGATATTCTTTACCGCTACGATCAACTCATCCGGCGCACGGGCAGCACCTACCTCTGGTACTACCCGACCGGCGGCGTGGCCGAGGTTGACCACTTCCTGCCCACTGATGGCTGGGGATCGAGTGCGATGCTGGGGGCGTTGATCGAGGGCGCGGCGGGTATCGAAAATCGTGGTCTAAAATTTAGTGCCGCCACGCTCAGCCCGCGCTGGCTCGCCGATCCGCGCAACCGCATCAATGACGCCTACGCCGTAGCACGCTACGCCGCCGCGGACGGCTACGTGGCCTACCGCTGGCACCACGCGCCAGCGGCGACCCGTGGCGTCGAAGGCCAATTGCACCTTGAGGCGACCAGTAGTGGCGCAACCCTGCTGCTGCGCGTGCTGCTCCCGCCGCAGGCCGAACGGGTGACACAAGTCCTCCTCAATGGCCAGCCCGTACCGCTGCGCCTCGAGACGCTCGGTGCCAGCCGCTACGTGCTGGTGGAGGCAGGCGGGCCGCTTGTTAAGGTGCAGGTAACCTATCGGTAGAACAGAGGAACAGAGGAACAGGAGAGCAGGGAAACATATGTTCATCTGCTCATCTGTTCCTCTGTTCTTCTTCACTCACCCAACACTCGGCAGGCCGGCGAGGGCCATGGCCACCTCTTCCGCCGAGTACTCAAAATCCTTGAGTTTGCCCGCCTGGAAGTCGGTATAGGCTTGCATGTCGAAATGGCCGTGGCCACACAGGTTAAAGAGAATGGTCTTGGCCTCACCCGCCTCTTTGCAGCGCAGTGCCTCATTGATCGCCGCAGCGACGGCGTGGTTCGCCTCAGGCGCGGGGATGATGCCCTCGGCGCGGGCAAAGGTGAGCCCGGCGCTGAAGGTTTCGATCTGCTGCACGTTGGTGGCCTCGATCTGGCCCAGGTCGAGCAGGTGGCTGACGAGCGGGGCCATGCCGTGGTAGCGCAGGCCGCCGGCGTGGAAGCCCGAAGGCACAAACGTATGGCCCAGCGTATGCATCTTGACCAGCGGCGTCATACCGGCAGTATCGCCAAAATCGTAGGCGTATTTGCCCCGTGTGAGGCTAGGGCAAGCGGCGGGCTCGACGGCGACGACACGCACATCGCGCTCGCCACGCAGCTTCGCGCCGATGAAGGGGAAAGCGATACCGGCAAAATTGCTGCCGCCGCCGGTGCAACCCACAATAATGTCGGGGTAGTCGCCCGCCATCTCCAGTTGGCTTTGGGCCTCAATGCCAATGATCGTCTGATGGAGTAGCACATGGTTGAGCACGCTACCGAGCGCGTAGCGCGCATCC
The DNA here is from genome assembly GCA_003934145.1 of Candidatus Viridilinea halotolerans. Classification (GTDB taxonomy): domain Bacteria; phylum Chloroflexota; class Chloroflexia; order Chloroflexales; family Chloroflexaceae; genus Viridilinea; species Viridilinea halotolerans. The sequence goes on from RSAS01000046.1 coordinate 3,802, forward strand.
TCGTGCTGCGCAGCAATCTCAACCGCCTCGCTAATCGCGATGCCGAGGCTGCCGGTACTCTCGGGATGTTCCGCCAGAATCGCCCGCCCCGCCGCCGTCTCGACGCTAGGGCTCGCCACCACACGGGCGCCAAAGGCCTCCATCAGCGCCCGGCGATAGGGCTTCTGGTTGTAGCTCACCTTCACCATGTAGACCAGCACCTCCAGTCCGAAGATCGATCCGGCGAAGGCGAGCGAAGAGCCCCACTGCCCGGCACCCGTCTCGGTGACGAGGCGCTTGACGCCCTCTTGCTTGTTGTAGTAAGCCTGGGCTACGGCGGTATTGGGCTTATGGCTACCGGCGGGGCTTACGCCCTCATATTTGTAGTAGATTTTCGCGGGCGTATCGAGTGCCTTTTCGAGGCGACGAGCGCGGTAGAGCGGGCTTGGCCGCCACTGGCGATAGATGGACTGCACCTCATCGGGAATCTCAATATGACGCTCGGTACTCACCTCCTGCATAATCAGCGCCATCGGAAAGAGCGGCGCAAGATCGGCAGGGCCAATCGGCTGCTGAGTGCCAGGGTGCAGCACAACCGGCGGCGGAGTGGGCAAATCGGCGACGACGTTATACCAGGCGGTGGGCATGCGCTCTTCGCTGAGCAGGTACTTCACGGTCTCCATGGGAACTCCTTTACGTGAGAACAGAGGAACAGAGGAACAGAGGAACAGAAGAGCAAACGCTATTTCCTACCTCCTATATCCTCTTTCTTAGACATGGTTCGTAGGAACTTTACAGTTTAGCGCCATGCACCGCTTTCTGATGCGCTCCGACTGACACCTGAAACCAGACACCTGAAACCTTGTCTTAAAACAACAAAAAACCTCCCACCCCAAAGCGGGGCGAGAGGCGAAAGAATCGCGGTGCCACTCTCATTCGTGGCTGGTGGGCCACGCACTCAGCGCGTACTTTAGCATATACGCTGCGCCCTGATAACGGTAGCGCTTCCGGCGGGTACTACTCCAAAGGACTTGTTTCGTTCCGCAGCTCGCGGGGCCATTCAACACTACCGTACGCATCGGCCTCACACCATCTGCCGACTCGCTGAGCCGTCGTGTAATGTCTACTCTTCCCGGTCATCGCTGTTGGGTTATGCAGTTGCTGGCTGGGAGTATAGCACGTTGGGTTGAGGGGTGTCAAACGAGAGGGTGACGTAAATCTTTGCATGGCCGTGATCGTGCGGTCACCCACTCCCGCCTCCCGCCTCGCACCTCCCTCGCCTTCCCGCCGCTTCGCCGCTTGCACTCATCGTTGCATAGGCTACAATGCAGGTATGCGCGTATCCGTCCCTTGGTCATTCTCCCTATTACCCTTCAGGATCGACACCCATGGCCGAGTTGCGGCAGAACCTCGCCACACGCGAGTGGGTCATCATTGCGAGTGAGCGTGCCCGCCGCCCGAATGCCTACGCCGAGGCTGTTGACCGCTTGCGTATCCACGAGCGTCCGGAGCATGATCCGGCCTGCCCTTTTTGCGTGGGCAATGAAGAACTCGATCTTGAGGTCTGCCGTCAACCCCTTACGGGGCCTTGGGCGACGCGCGTGGTGCGTAATAAGTATCCAGCCCTTGACCTAGAAGGCGATGTGACGCGCAGTTTTAATGGAGTGGAGCGCAACATCACGGGCATTGGCTACCACGAGATTCTGATCGAACACGAGTTGCACAATGCTACCCCGGCGCTCATGACTGACGAAGAGGTCTACGCGCTACTACTTATGTCGCTTGAACGGGGGCAGGCGATTGCCGCCGATAGCCGTATTGAGCAGATTGTCTTTTTTAAGAACCATGGCGAACGGGCCGGGGCTTCATTGCACCATCCGCACAGCCAGATCATTGGCTTACCGATTGTGCCCGGCGACATCCGCCACCGCATCGAAGAGGCGCGCCGCTTCTTTGATGATACTGGCCAGTGTGTCTTTTGCACGATGCTCCACGACGAACTCGCACGCAACGAGCGCCTGATTGGCGTCAATGATCACTTTGCCGCCTTTGTCCTCTACGCCGCCTCATCGCCCTTTCACATCTGGATTCTGCCGCGCCAGCACCACGCCAGTTTCAACAATACCAGCAAAGAGGCGCTGCGCTACCTTGCTCCGTTGCTACGCGACGTGCTCTTCCGCCTCTACATCCACCTCAACGACCCCGACTACAACCTGATCATCCGCTCTTCGCCGACCAAAGAGCCAGAAAACGGCTATTTCCACTGGTACATCGCCATCGTCCCACGCCTCAGCCGTAGCGCCGGCTTTGAATTGGGCAGCGGCGTCTGGATCAATCCCTCCCTCCCGGAATCCTGCGCCGCTTTTCTGCGCAGTGAGCCCCGGCAACATCGGTGACGCGAAGACGCGGAGACGCGAAGACGCAAAGACGCGACAATCGGGTTCTCCCAACATCACTGCAAGTATGAGCTTGTCGAAGCCAGTGCCGCTTTCGCGCTCTTCGCGGTTTATGCAAGCGGTAGCTTCTTAAAAGCTTTTGTTCATTTCATCCAAATCGCTGCGCAGCGACATTGTACACTCTCACCGTTGCCGCCTATGGGCGGCGTAGCGTATGATTGTCATCAATATCACAAACCCCGTGGATCGCATCTCTTTACCATGTCAGGCAGGCTCACCATCGTGGCGCTTTGCGCCAGGGTGTTCTACGCCGTTGCAATGAAGCGAAGCGTACGAAACCAAGAGATGGCGACCGCCTGATACGGCAGATCCAGCGGGCAAAAAAGTTGCATCCGCACCGTCGCGACCACGTTTGTTGCGGCGGTGTGTTGCATGAAGCGCATATCGCAGGCAGAACCCAGTTTTGTTCTGCAGAGACAAGGAGTAGCGTCCCATGAGCATGACCGCACAGGATGTCATCAAGCTGATTCAAGACAAGGGCATTCAGATTGTTGACACACGCCTTACTGACCTCTTTGGCGGTTGGCAGCACTACTCGCTCCCAGCGTCGCGCCTGACTGAGGAGATGATTAGCGAAGGGTTGGGCTTCGACGGCTCGTCGATCAAGGGCTTCCAAGTGATCAACGAGAGCGACATGCTCATGCTGCCCGACCCATCGTCGGCCTTCATTGATCCTACCCTCGCGGTGCCGACGCTGGTGATGACCTGTGACATTATTGATCCGCTCGAACGCAAGCCCTATTCGCGTGATCCGCGCAATGTGGCCAAGAAGGCCGAGGCGTACCTCAAGAGTACGGGCATTGGTGATACCTCCTACTTTGGGCCAGAGGCCGAGTTCTTCCTGTTTAGCGATGTACGTTTCGGGCAGAGTGCCAACCAGGGCTTTTATTTCCTCGATAGCCCCGAAGGGATCTGGAACAGCGGTGCCGAAGTGCCGGGCGGCAATAAGGCCTACCGTATTCGCCACAAAGAGGGCTACTTCCCGGTACCACCTGCCGACACCCTGCAGGACATTCGCTCCGAGATGATCCTGAAGATGGCCGATGTCGGGATTGACATTGAACTGCACCACCACGAAGTGGCTACCGCAGGCCAATGTGAGATCGACATGAAGTTCGATACGCTGGTCACGATGGCCGATAAGCTCCAGAAGTACAAGTATATTGTGCGTCAGGTGGCGCGCGCCCATGGCTACAGCGCGACCTTCATGCCGAAGCCGCTCTTCGGCGACAACGGCTCCGGTATGCACTGCCACCAGAGCATCTGGAAGGGTGGCGAGCCGCTCTTCTTCGACGAGACGCAGTACGCGCTGCTCTCCAAAATGGCGCAGCACTACATTGGCGGCATCCTCAAGCATGCGCCCGCGCTGCTGGCCATCTGTGCGCCGACCACCAACAGCTACCGCCGCCTCGTCCCTGGCTTCGAGGCGCCGATCAACCTCGTCTACTCGCAGCGCAACCGCTCGGCTGCCGTGCGTATCCCCACCTACAGCAGCTCGCCCAAGTCGCGCCGCATCGAGTTCCGCGCTCCCGATGCTATGGCCAACCCCTACCTCGCCTTCGCCGCGATGCTCATGGCTGGTCTCGACGGGATCGTGAACAAGATTGAGCCGCCACCGCCGCTCGATGTGGACATCTACGAGCTCTCGCCCGAAGAGAAGGGCGACATCCGTGGCACTCCCGGCTCGCTCGCCGAGGCGCTTGATGCGCTCGAAGCCGACAACGAGTTCTTGCTCCAAGGCGGTGTCTTTACTCCCGACCTGATCGAGAGCTATGTTGATGCCAAGCGCAAAGACACGGTTTCGATTGCGTTGCGCCCCCATCCCTACGAGTTCGCAATGTATTACGATGCGTAGTTGTCGGTGGGTAGGTTTTTGAGAGGGCTAGACCCTCCCGTAGAGCTACTCGCAAAAAGCGGCGGGGCTGTGGGTTGCCACAGCCCCGCCGCTTTTTCCATGGATTTGGCGAAAGGGGAGGGGCTAGGGGGGGGGGTTTCCCCCCCCCCTAAAACCCCCACCCACCACCCTGGAGGTTCCAAATGGACAAACAGATCCAAACCCCAAGCGCTGAGTTTCAATTTCTTACCCACTCATTGCGTGAGGCGGAAGCCGGGCCAACCATTACCCAAATCATGGCCGCAGCACTCGCGGCTGTTGATCCGGCGCAGGCGGTGCGGCGCATGGTGCGCCGTGAGGGCACGCTGCTCGTGGCCGGAGCGCAACGTTTTGATCTCGCGGCATTTGAGCGCGTCTTTGTGGTCGGCGCGGGCAAAGCGGGCGTGCCCATGGCTTTGGCGCTGAGTGAGATTCTAGGCGACCGACTCACCACCGGCTTGGTGGTCGTAAAGGATGGCCATGGCGAGACAACGCCCCACCCCACGTTGCGTTTTGTGGCGGCGGGCCATCCCTTACCCGATGCGCGCGGCGTGGCGGCGGCGCAGGCCATGGCGGAACTGCTGGCCCAAGCGGGCCCACGCGATCTCGTAATTGCCCTCATCTCCGGTGGAGGCTCGGCGTTGCTCACCCTCCCCGTGCCCGGGGTAAGCCTTAGTGATCTCCAGGCCATGACCCAGGCGCTCCTCGCGTCTGGGGCCGAGATTGGGGCGATCAATACGCTACGCAAGCATCTCGATCAACTCAAGGGCGGCGGGCTGGCGCGTATGGCCTACCCGGCGCAGGTGTTGACCCTGATTCTTTCCGATGTGGTGGGCAACCCGTTGGACGTCATTGCCTCCGGGCCGACAGTGGCCGATCCGAGCACTTTCCAGGATGCCTTGGCGCTGGTGGCGCAGTTTGGTCTGAGCGAGCGCCTGCCGCCCGCCATTTTGCACCATCTGCGCCAAGGGGCGGCAGGGGCGGTGGCCGAGACGCTCAAAGCGGATGACACGGCCCTCGTCGGCGTTCACAACCTGCTCGTGGCGGCCAATCGTCAAGCCGCCACTGCGGCTCTCGTCGCCGCCCGCGCCGCTGACTGGCAGACGCTCTTGCTCACCACGGCGCTCACGGGCGAGGCGCGCGAAGCCGGGCGTTTCCTCGCGGCCATCCTGCGCGAAGTGGCCACCAGCGGGCAACCTCTGGCTCGCCCCTGCTGCATCGTCGCAGGCGGCGAGACCACCGTCACCCTGCGCGGCGACGGGCGCGGCGGGCGCAACCAAGAACTGGCCCTCGCCGCCACCCCAGTTCTCGCCGGCCTCGAACGGATCGCCTTAATCGCCCTAGCCACCGACGGCGGCGACGGCCCCACCGACGCGGCAGGCGCTGTGGTGACCGGCACCACCCTTGCCCGTGCTCACGCCCTTGGCCTTGACGCGACAGCTCACCTCGCACGCAATGACGCCTACCCCTTCTTTGCCGCTCTCGACGACCTGTTACGCCCCGGGCCCACCGGCACCAACGTGAATGATTTGACTCTGCTCTGTGCGTGGTGACACGTCGCGGGCATAGGAGAGGGCTACGCCCTCCCCTAGCCCCTCCCCTTCCAGATTCTTTTTCTAAAGGACTATATCATCTGGTGAGAGTTCCCGCTACCCAGAGCAGCAAGGACACGCTATGTGGACGAGGCCGACTGATGCGGTGCGGACGGAGTTGTTGGATGGGTTGAGCTATTCGCTACGCCCGCTTGCCGATACGGGGGGGGATGCAGGTCTATCTGGTGCGTTGTGATGATGGGGCGCTGCCGCCGCGTTCGGTGCGTACGCGGCTTGAGACTCGTCTGCGGCGCACGCAGGTGGAGCATCTGCTGATTTTTGAGGATGCAGCGCAAACCCATGCGGTCTTGCAGTGGGTGAAGCCGGGCCAGCAGGGGCGGCGTGTGCGTGAGTTTGCCTATCGTCGGGGCGAGAGCGGTGAGGCGTTGCTGCAGCGGCTTCAGGGGATGGCCTTTACGCTGGAGTGTGACTTATTAGGGTAGCACTGGCGTGGCGAGGCATCAACACCGGGCGAAACGCGCCGGGAAAACGCGGATCCAGCGTCGCTTCAGTGTAGCAAATCACACACCAGTGGTGAACATGGCACGCGTGACAGGCTAGGGAGCGACCTACCGCGCCCACCGCTGGGCGTCCGCCCCCCAGCCCCGCGGCCCGCACAGGATGCGATTGCGCGGCTCACCCAGGAGGTTGCGCGGCCCCTTTGTTGCTCCTGAGAAACAAAACCCTGTTTCTTACGGGCCCCTGGCCCACGGGCCATTTCATACTCAGCAGACTCGTTCGCAAGGGCTTTGCTCATGCCCTAGCTCTAGTTCTTCAGAAAAAGAATCTGGAAGGGGAGAGCTTCGCCCTCCCTTAAAACCCCACCCGCCATCGTGGAGGTTCCAAAAACATTAACTGAAGAACTATAGGCAAATATAAGGGGTTCAATTTATGCAACTTTTGTAACCAACCCGTCTGGCTTGCCTGGCCTAGCCTATGCATCGCGCTTGCCGGTCGTGCGGCTGCATGTGCTGATGCCAAAAGGCTTGTAGAGCGGGCAAAAACCGACTACGCTGGTCAGTACGAAGACGGCGGCCAGGATGCCCAACACCATTGCCAGCACGCCCTGTACCACGTTGCTCAGGATCAACCCGGCCACGACCACCGCCAATACTACCCGTATCACGCGGTCAATAGTACCCATATTCGCTTGCATGGTTTTGTTCCTTTACTCATTGCTTTGCTTCAGCCTGAGCTAACGATAGCATACGCGGGTGGCGTCTTCCGTGACAAAGTCACCAACTCAGAGCACTGCCGCACGCTGTGCAAGGCGGCTCTCTCGGATCTCCCGGGCTTTTATCCGGTTTTCAGCCAAGTTCGTGCGGAGCGCCTCCGCTTTAGCGCATCAGGAAGCCATGCCGCTTGGCGCACGAACGTTTTAGTCCGGGAAATCCGAGAGAGCCTTCAAGATATGATCCCATGTGAAGCACGGCGGCAGGATCCTGCCGGAACGCAGACATCCCCGCTTCGACGGCCTGAACCAACGCGTCGGCGGTGGGGAAATAGCGATTGTGTGTCTTCTCCCGCTTCACGTTGCGCCACAGATGCTCAATGGAATTGTACTCCCCCCCAACGCAAAACGCGGAACCTCATTCCTGAGATTCCGCGTTCTAACGTGGAGCGGGAGACGGGACTTGAACCCGCGGCCTTCTGCTTGGGAAGCAGAAGCTCTACCACTGAGCTACTCCCGCAAAGCTAGGACAAGTATAACATCCGCAACGAGGGCTGTCAATAACGTCCCATGGCCGTTTTGTCCAGTTGCAAAATCACCTCCGGTGGGGATTCGGGGGCGGCAAAGCCCCAAGAAATCTTGTAACCCGCCATCAAACGTGTTATTCGAACATCGCATATGTGCGCAAGGCTGCTATAATGAACTGTAGTGTTGCGTGCTGGCAGCGCCGCCGACCCAGAGGCGTCAAGTTTAAAGAATGCTCATGCTTACCCCCTCAGTCACCATCGAAGAAAAAGAACATCTACGCAGCGCGACAGATGCTCTTTTACGCATCATCTTTCCCCCACAAGCTCTGATCTGGATTATGGGCGAAGAATATGGCAGTGACGGGCCGGTCTGGCGCGTCACGCTTGCCTGCCAAGGAGAGTTGGGCGGCTGGATGCGCCGCCGCTATCGCTACGATATCCCTAGTGGCACATTGCACTTCGCCGGCGAACAGCCCCTCACCCGATCAGAATTGCAGGCTGTGCGTCAAAACACCCGTCGCCTGACGTAGTTGATATAGGAGGAGAGGGCTTCGCCCTCCCCGAAACCCCTCCCACCACCCTGGAGGTTCCAAAATATTATCTAAAAAACTATAGCCAAGGGATGCATCGCCCCTATTTCCTATTCCCTAGCTTCTGTATCCTTCCCCAAGGAGGAGAAACCTATGTCCACCCCATCTGCCGAGACGCCTGCCCATGCGGGGTTCTCGCGGCGCAGTCTGATCACGTTGGGTATCTTGGGCCTCTTGGCGCTCGTGGTGATCATTCTAAGCCTCAATAGTAGCGCCCAAACTGGCTACCTCACCGGGGGTGGGCCTGTTTTGATTCTCGCCTTGCCCGTCTTTCTCACTGGCCTCCTCAGTTTCCTTTCGCCCTGTACACTCCCTATTTTACCCGCCTATTTCGCTGTTACCTTCCAAGCCAAACGCAGCAGCATTTTCCTTATGAGCCTCGCTTTCTTCTTTGGCTTGGCTACCACTCTCACCCTGCTCGGTGGTGCCATCAGCGCCTTCAGCGCCATGCTCTTCAGTGTGCGCCATACGCTCATGCTGGTCGGTGGCATCGTTATTATCATTTTTGGCGTCATGGGCATCTTTGGCATGGGCTTTGCTGGCATGCAGCTCAACGACCGCCCCGCCACCACCCTCTTTGGCTCCTACCTCTACGGGGCCACCTTTGCCCTCGGCTGGACCGCCTGCGCCGGGCCGCTCTTTGGTAGCTTCATGACTATGCTCGCCGCTTCGGGCAATGTCGCGGTGCTGCAAGGTGCCGTCCTCGCCTTTATCTATGCCTCCGGCTTGGGCCTGCCCCTCATCTTCATCGCCACCTTCTTCAACCACCTTGGCCGCGGCTCACGCTTCTGGCGCTTCATTAGCGGCAAAGGCTACCCCGTTACCCTCTTCGGGCGCGAGTTCTACTTCCATAGCGTCAGCGTCATTGGTGGCCTCCTCATGATCGGCATCGGCCTGCTCCTTGCCACCGGCCAACTCGAATTGATGACCCGCATGGCCAGTGGCAGCAGCTTCGGCGTCTGGTTCGCCGAACTGGAGATGGCCATTAGTCGCTTCTTTGGCCTGCAATGAGCAAACTCATCCGTGCAGCAGGGGCGGTGGTCTATAGCTACGACCCCAGCGGCCAACGTATGTTCCTGCTCATCCATGATCGTCACCACGCTTGGACATTGCCCAAGGGCCGTTTGGAGCCGGATGAGGACGAGACGGCGGCGGCGATCCGCGAAATTGCCGAGGAGACGGGGGTCGTCTGCGAACTCGAACGCCTCCTCATTCGCGTCGCCTACCCCGTCTACCGCAAAGGTATCTGGCGCGACAAAGAGGTCGCTTACTTCCTCGCCCGCGCCGCGCTGACACGCCCCGTACCTGCCAGCGACGAGGGCATTACGCAAGCCGCATGGATCGTTGCCGCCCATGCGCTGCGCCTCGTCACCTATGCCCAAGTGCGCCAAGTCGTGCGCTTGGCGCTGAAGTCGCTTGACGAAGATCGGAACGATGCGTGATGCGTGATGCGTGATGCGTGATGCGTGATGCGTGATCCGTGATCCGTGATCCGTGATCCGTGATCCGTGATCCGTGATCCGTGAT
>RSAS01000543.1 GCA_003934145.1 Candidatus Viridilinea halotolerans
TGCACTGGAACGCCATCAGCAAAGACCTGTGAGGTCTATGCTCTCCTTTATTTGACAGGTATTGGGGCATGGCCCCCAAAACTCTTTTTGTGCCGTTTAGTCGGCGAAGCCGACTAAACGGCACAACACCAAAGGCTATCCAATGAATTCCTCAATTCCACTACGCGCCATGGCGGCGCTCTTCTTCTTCACGCTCATGTTGCTCCAGGTGCCTGCGGTGCGCAGCGCCGATTCCGCCACCATGCCGGCCCCCACGGATCGCCTCATCGTCCAAATGCGCGAACCGGGGGCGGGGGCACAGTTGGCGAGCACCTTAGCTGCCGTGGCGGGGGTCGAGTTGAGCTATATCCGCGCCTTTGATGAAGACACCCACATTTTTGGCTTAGCCCAAGCGCTACCCCATGCTGAGGTGGAGGCATTGGCCGAGCGTTTGCGCGACGATCCCGAGGTGCTGCTGGCTACGCCCGACACGCTGCTCTTTCCCGCCTTTGAAGCGAGCGATCCGCTCTACCAAGAATATGGTTGGCCGCTTTGGGCTCCTGCGCTAGGGAGCTATGGCATTGATCTGAGCCGTGCATGGGATCTGACCCAGGGCGATCCCAATTTGGTGATTGCGATTCTCGATACGGGGGCGTTGCTCAACCATGAAGATCTCATCGGACGCCACCTTGCCACCAATCCTGGCTACGACATGCTGAGTGATCTCGCACGCGCCGGCGATGGCAATGGCCGCGATCCTGATCCTAGCGATCCCGGCGATTTCGTGACTTCCAACGAGGCGGCATCCGGTCAGCCATTGGCGGGCTGTACAGTCAGCGATAGCTCTTGGCACGGTGCCCATGTTGCTGGCATTATTGGCGCCACCGCCAATAATGCGCGCGGCATCGCCGGAGTCAACCAATCCTCGCCCCTGCTCTACCTGCGCGTTCTGGGTAAATGTGGCGGCTACATCTCTGATATTGCCGATGGTGTGCGTTGGGCCGTCGGCCTCAATGTCAGTGGCCTGCCCCGCAACCCCAACCCGGCGCGCGTGATCAACATGAGCTTGGGTGGCTCAGGTACGTGCAACTCCTTCCTCCAGCAAGCGATTAATGACGCCAACAATCAGGGCGCGGTCGTCATTGCGGCGGCGGGCAATAGTAATCAAGCGGCAGACACCTACCAACCCGCCAACTGTGGCGGCACGATCACCGTGGCCGCCGTGGGGCGCACCGGCTGGCGGGCGCGCTATAGCAACTACGGGCCTTTAGTCGATCTCGCCGCCCCTGGTGGGGATCGTAGTGTGGATACCCAAATCTTTTCGACCGTCAACAGCGGGCGCACGGTGCCGGTCAACGATAGCTACAGCGCCTACCAGGGTACCAGCATGGCCACCCCGCATGTCGCTGGCGTTGTCAGCCTGATGCTCGCCGTCAATCCCGCCCTGACCGCCGCTGAGGTCTTGAGTATTCTGCAGGCTACCGCTACGCCTTTTCCTGCCGAGAGTAGTTGCATTGGCCTCTGTGGTGCCGGTATCCTCAATGGCGGTGCAGCCGTTGATGCGGCCACCCGCCGCGCCTATAGCAGCATCGCCCTTGCTCAACTGCATCCGCTCAGTTTGCATTTTGGGGGGCAACTGCTCGGCACCGCCAGCGCCACCCAGTTGCTCACCCTGAGCAACCGCGGCGGCCAGCCGCTCACCGCGAGCGCCTTACAGTTTAGTGGCGCCTTCCGTCGCCAAGGCGGAACATGCCCCAATCAATTTCCCTTCACTCTAGCTAGTGAAATGAGTTGCACTTTCGGCGTAATTTTTAACCCAGATACTATTGGACAGCAAGTTGGTCAGGTGCTACTCACGAGCAACAGTGTGGCTTCGCCCCACAGTGTCCCGCTGAGCGGCGAGGGGTTGGTGGCTGCCGCGACCTTCAGCCCCGCCGCGCTCAGTTTTGCCCAACAGCAGGTAGGCACCCAAAGCGCCTCCCAGCGCATCACCCTCGCCAGCACGGGTAGCGCTCCACTCACGATCCAAGGCATCACCATCAGCGGCGACTTTGTGCGCAGTGGCGGGAATTGCCCCACCACCTTTCCCGCCGCGCTTGCCGCTGGTCAATCTTGCACCCTTGATGTGCGCTTTGTACCCACCACCGCGACACGCACGCGGGGTCTCGTCAGTCTCAGCAGCAACGCCCTTGCAGCAGCAGCCCCTGTCGGACTCTTCGGCACCGGCAGTGCCCCCGCGCTTGGCTTCAACCCGCTCGCCCTCACCTTTGCGCCGCAGATCGTGGGAACCACAAGCCCCACCCAGAGCATCACGCTCAGCAATCCCGGCAGTGCGCCTTTGAGCCTTGAGGCGCTGAGCTTGACTGGCGATTACGAGCGCGTTGGGGGCAGTTGTGCTACCTCCTTCCCTGCCACGCTCGCCGCGCTCGCCAGTTGCAGCGTGGAGGTGCGCTTCGTGCCCACTAGACGCGGGACGCAAGAGGGGCAACTCAGCCTCTTCAGCAATGTACCTGGTGGCCCCTACGGCGTTGCACTCCATGGCAACGGCCTAGCCCCGGCGCTTAGCCTCACACCCCAGCAGATCCACTTTGGCGGCCAAACCGTTGGCAGCCCGAGCCTCACACAGACCCTCATCCTGAGCAGCACTGGGGATGTTCCACTGCAGATTGCCGCGCTCACGCTAGACAACGAAGCGTTC
>RSAS01000429.1 GCA_003934145.1 Candidatus Viridilinea halotolerans
TCACAGGTCTGCTCTTCTGCACTGGAACGCCATCAGCAAAGACCTGTGAGGTCTCTGCTCTCCCTTATTTGAAAGGTATTGGGCCATGAGCCCGTAAGCGAGCAAGGGCTATGCTACAATCATTCCATGAAACTGACCTCTCCATCCGAACATACGCTCAAATCTCCGGCGCATACTGCGCGTGTTGGCTCTACGCTCCAGACGCTTGCCGCCATCCTCTTTTTACCTGCGCTAGTCGCCTTGGCGACCCTGCTGCCGCGTCTCGCTGGTCTGGCCGATTTCTTCACAACTGATGAAGCCCACAATTGGATCAGAGCTACGGGTACCTTTGCCTACGCGCTCTCGATTGGACGTTGGAAGGATACCAACCTAATCGGGCACCCGGGCGTGACGCTGATGTGGCTCGGCACCCTGGGGTTACACTTGGAGCGTGTGGCCCTCAATCTGGGGCTGATTGGTGCGCCGGATCGCCTCGAACACCTTGCTTGGCTGCGCCTCGGCCCGGTTTTGGCCCACACACTCCTGACAACGGCGAGCTACCTGTTGCTGCGTCGTCTCGTGCGCCCTAGTGTTGCCCTTGTCGCCGCATTGCTTTGGGCCACCTCGCCCTTCTTGGTCGCTCAAGGGCGGTTGCTCCACCTGGATGCGCTGCTCACCGGCTTTACCAACATGGCCCTGCTCTGCACGCTACACGCCTGCTACGCGCCCCGCCCTACGCCGTGGCTGCTCGCTGTCGGCGTCTTCACCGGCCTCGCGCTGCTGACCAAAGGCCCAGCCCTGATTATGTTGCCCGTCCTGGGGCTGATCATGTTTGCACTGACGCCAAGCGCGGCGGGAGGAAGGTTGTTCGGGGGTCAGGCCCCCGCTCAGCGCATGCGGCTGCTCTGGCAGCGCATGCGCTGGGCGGTGCCACGCTACGTGCTGGTGCTGGCAGTTGCTGCCGTCACGATTCTGTTGCTCTGGCCTGCGCTTTGGGTGGCACCCGCAAAGGCTATTGGTGACTACATGGGCGAGATTATCACCAATGGCGGGCGGCCCAATGGCCACGGCCAATTCTTCCTCGGGCGCGACGACCCCGACCCCGGGCCGCTCTTTTACCTCGTTGCGGGCCTCTACCGCCTAACACCGCTGGAATTATTGGGCCTCGTGCTGCTGCCATTCGTGGCTTGGCGCAGTCAGCTAAAGCAGCCTAAAGCGGAGCAACTCAGAGAGGGCCAAACCCTCCCCGAAAACCCATCCCCCATCCTGAAGTCTCAGAAGCAGTATCTGAAGAACTACAGCAACGAACGGGCGGTCTTGATGGCCATGGGCGCCTTTGCGCTCTTCTGGATGCTGGCAATGACGTTAGGGCCCAAGAAGTTCGACCGCTACATTTTGCCCGCGTGGCCCGCCCTGCTTACCTTTAGCGCTGTCGGCCTTGTTGCGGGCTGGGAATGGCTGCGTAAGCATTTGCCGCAACTTGGGGCCAGTCTCGCCCTGGGGGGCCTCCTGCTGCTACAGGGCGGATCGCTCGCGTGGTATCATCCATATCACTTGAGTTACTTCAACCCGCTGCTCGGCGGCGGGCGTGTGGCGCCGCAGATGTTCCTCATCGGCTGGGGCGAAGGCATGCGCGAGGTGGGCGCATGGCTGAGTGCGCGCCCCGACATTCAGCACGGCCAGATCATCTCGGCCCTGCCGCCCAACCTCGAAGCCTTTGTGCCCGTGCCGGTGCAGGAGATTCGTGCGCTCGCTACGGCCAACCCCAACTATGCCGTGGTCTACCTCGAATCGTTGCAGCGCGGTGATGTACCGGAGATCTATGCCCGCATCCAACAGACGCTCCCGCTGCATGTAGTGCGACTACACGGTATAGACTACGCCTGGATTCACCAACTACCGCGCCCCTTTAGCACGCCGGTGGGGGCCGATTTTGCTGCAACCATCCGGCTGTTGGGCTTTACTGCGCACCAAGAAGGTGCGTTGCTGACCATCACCCCGGCCTGGGATGTGCGCGGCAGCCCCACGAATGACCTACTCGTCTTTCTGCACCTCTACAACCAGCAGGGTGAACGTGTTGCCCAGGTGGACGTTGCGCCGGGCGGAGCGGCACGCCCCGCAACAAGCCAATGGCAACCCGGCGAGCAGATCGGCGTCCCCTTGCCCCTCGCCCTGCCCAGCGAAATCGCAGCAGGAAGCTACACGCTCGTCGCGGGGCTCTACGATCCCGCCAGCGGGCAGCGCCTCCCCTTGACCAACGGCCCCCCCGCCGACCCAGCGCTGGCCGGCCCCGACGCGGCATTCTTGGGCCAAATTGAACTGGTGTGGCCGTAGGGGATGCGGGGGAACTTGGTTCCCCCACCAACCTGATTGGGGTGGTGTGGTGGCGCAGCCGCCACCACACCACCCCAATCAGGTTGGCGGAACCGCGTGGGTGTGACGTGTCGTTTTGCACCGATTGCTTGATAACCTCGCACGCCGGCAGGCTAAAGCCTGCGGCTAGGATGCCGTCGAAGCCCGCTACGCGGGCTACGTCTGAACGGTTCACAGCCCGCGTAGCGGGCTTCTGCATAACAGCCGGCGGCTCGGTGGCTGAGCTTGCCGAAGCCAGCCGCCTGACATGGGCTCATCAGCCGTTTGTTTCTCAGGAGCGCAGCGAAGGGTCTCTCGTCAGTCGAAAAGAGCTGCTTC
>RSAS01000409.1 GCA_003934145.1 Candidatus Viridilinea halotolerans
GAGCAGACCTGTGAGGTCTTATTTGAAACGTATTGGGCCATGCCCTCGAACCCCCGCCGGCATGTCTGCGAGAGGCTTATGCCCATGCGCATGAGCGTAAAGGGCCGCAGGCCCCTAGAACCCCGCCGGACGGCAAGGGGCCGCGCGGGAACTAGGTTCCTGCGCAGCCCCTTAACCCAATGAGGATTCGTTCTATGGCTGATCAACAACACATCCTGAATTACCAAAACACGCCTGATGACCTCTACGTTTTTGAAGACGATCCACGACCTCCTACGCCGCCGCATTCACTGATGAATTGGCTTGTGTGGCTTTGGCGAACCTATGCCTATATTGCAGGTGTCTTTTCTCTGCTACTACTAGTTGTTATCGCTACGTCGTATGTTATAGGTGTAGACATATTCAATTCTTTGTTCACAAGTAAAGCAATCGTAATTTCACCGCTGCCACCCATGGGCGTAGTGCCCACCCCAACACGCAGCAACGCAATCGCGTTTGTGCAAGAACACGAGGGTGCGCCAGCAGTCTATGTGCTGGCGCAACCGCACGGTGTCGTGCAGCGGGTGGCAACGAACGGGTTGCCGGCCCACAGCCCGGCCTGGCAGCCCGATTGTGCGGCGCTGCTCGTAGTAGTGACGGTGAGCGAAGAGCATCAGGTGATCTATCGGGCCTACCTTGACGGGCGTGAACCGACCAAGTTGAGCAACGTGCATCCTGGGCTGGTTGAACATTCACCCGCCTTTTCGCCTCACGGCGATCGTATTGTCTACATCTCCAACGCCAATCGCCAACAACGCTTCAATCTTCATCGCATGCGCAGCGATGGAACAATGGTTGAGCAACTGACCGCATACGAACATGAGAAAGTTGTTGCTTTCCGCTGGCTCGACGAGCGTCGTCTGGAATTGATTCTCGAAACACCCACGCATTGGGAGCGCATTGAACTCGATCTCTTGACGCAGAGCGAGCATGTGCGCTATCGGAGCAACTTGCCCATAGCCCTTGAGGAAGGTCAGATGGTGGGAGCGTGGCCGCAGGTGCCGCAGGGCAGCACCCAGGTGCGCAGTTGTTGGCCGTAGAAGGCCTTGTGAACCCCTTGCTTTTTGGGAAACGTTGTGTTACACTTAATTTAGTACGTTTGTTCCTTATGTCAGATTTTGATGCAACCTCACGTTATGCCCATCTGATCACCCTGTCTCATGAATATCAGGAGTTGATCGATTCCACCGAAATGGGCGGCCTAGAGACAGAAGAGATTCGTTATCTGAACGGTCAGCGCTCAGTCTTACATGATCAAATAATGGAAGAGATGATGCGGCTTGGCATGCATTTTACTGATCGCGGGGATGCGATGCGGAAAGCCATAAAGCTTGCTCGCTGGCAAAAATGAGGAGTAACGACAATGAGCTACCGTTGTCCATATACTGAAGTGTGCCGCGCCCAAGCGTCGCGTGAATTTGTGGATCATCCCGATCTTATCACGCTCTTTACGCAACGCCTCCAGTGTGGCGAACGTGATGAAATGAAGGCCCAGCGCTGCGCGACGTTGCTCGGCTTGGCGGAGCAGGAGTTTCCGACGTTAGGCCAGTATGTGCAAAAGCAGCGACGCGGCATTCAATTGCCCCAACGTGAGCTTGCTGAACAGGCAGGAATGGATCTGCAAGCACTGCGTGATCTTGAGTTGAACAAACTCGATCCGCAACAACTCCCGGTTGGGTTGATTGAACGTCTCGCTCATGTGCTGGCTGCGCCGGTTGAGTATATCAAAGTGCTGGCCCGCATTACCTCACAAGCTGGTCTGCCGCGCCAAGGAGTGGTCTTTGCCCGTACTATAGTCCTTCAGAAAAAGAATCCGGAAGAGGAGGGACTAGGTGAGGGCGAAGCCCTCCCCTAAAACCCCACCCACCATCCTCTGGAGCTTCCAAAAACATTAAGACAAGGTTCGTAACCAAGTTACGCTTTTTGCCGCTGCCGCGGCGGGGGTGCGGGGGCCTGGCCCCCGCAAAACCCCCATTCCGATGGGGTGGATGCGGAGGGGACAGGCCCTCCGTACCTCTCGTCAAACGGTAAAGTACATTGCCGCGCAGCGAAACCATGTCTAACTGAAGATACCAAGCGGATAGGGTAACTGGCCATGCGTTGGACTGAATTTGCCGTACGCGAAGCGCGGCAGACGCTGAAAGACTGGGAGGCGCGCGTTGGTACGCTCCAGCCACCGCTTGCGGTCGAAGACCTTGCCGATCTGCTCTATTTACTGGCGCTTGATGTGACCGACGATCTACCTTCTACCCTTGCTGGTCGTCTCTTTGCCGAGCAACGCATTATTGAGGTGCGGCGCAATGATCCCCCGCGCCGTCAGCGTTTTACCATTGCTCACGAGATTGGCCACTATCGTTTGCATGTGGTTGCTGAACAGGTGCAACTTGTAAGCTATGCATGCAGTGAAAAGATGATCGTGGACAGTGAGGGTATGGAGCAATCGAATGTGACCTTGCACGAGAAGCCATTACCGGGTTTTATTGTGCCTAGCGAGCCAGCCGGTTTACAAGTATCTGAGCAAGAGCTACGACGGCGTGAAATAGAGGCGAATGCCTTTGCCGCTGAACTCTTGATGCCTGCCGAATTGGTGGAACAAGCAGTGGATCGTTATGGAAAAGACGTTGCCGGTCTGGCCGATCACTTTGAAGTTTCCCGCCAAGCCATGCAATACCGGCTGGAAAAACTGCTCCTGCTGCCTCGTGCGGGGCCGCAACGGAGCCTTTTTGAGGCGCTGTAAAGCAATACCACAAAAGGCACCTTGTGGCCGTGAGGGAACAGGACTTCCTATGCTCCGAATAGGAGTTGCGGCCTGAGCATTACGGCAAACGATCTACGCCGTTAACAACAAGTTCTTGTCCGTATACAACCACACGCACACCATATTTTTTGCGCAAGTATTCTCGATCTTTAAGGCGTTGCTTGACACCCCCACCTCTACTCAAGATAACATAAGCGCGCACTCCTCGGCCCTCAACCGGATCATGACCAGGCGATTGACGATGTAGTCCTGTGTGTATGCCTTGATCTTGTGCGTTCTTACACAACCGTTCTAGTGTTTGTCTGATTTGCTCTAACGCATCACCAAAATTTTTGCCCTTTAATTCAATAAGTAGAATAATTCCTTTACTCTTTGCATTCTTTACCCAAAATAGATAATCAATCCTCCGTGCTGTGTCACCGTGTATCCAACAGCCATCTAGCTTAACACACCACACACTATCACCAAGCTGTGGTCGGATGGAGAAGCGACGGGACTTCTCTTGTACCGATGACTTCTGACTGATACATGCTTCAGGTATACCAAGCCTGGTAAGCCATTGAGGAGCTTTCATCTCTAATCCTCCAATGCATCTTGAAGATCTGAGAATGTTGACCCTAGATCATCGGCCACTCGATCAAGTTCTTCCTCATCAATCAGACCGGTTTCACTATCCATAATGTCTGATACGTAGCCATCGGGCGAGAATCGATAGGCGGCAACCTGATGTTGCGCGAGGGCTGTCGCTTCTAACGCTTGGCATGGTAGGCTACGTTCTTTGTCCAATACCTTTTGTGTCATTAAAAAGTTATTGATGACATAAAGTATGTAGGGGCTATGCGTAGTTATCACACATTTAACATTTTGTCGTACCAACTGGGCAACTATCTCCATTACTTGGCGTTGGGCACCTGGATGGAGATGTGCCTCAGGCTCCTCAAAATACATGTATTTGAATGGTGATGTAGAAAAAGAGAGAATCGATTCAGTAATTGCCAAGAATGGCCAAATCTCCATCTGCCCAGCGGATATAGCTGAAGATTGAAAGATCTTTTTGCCAATCTCCAAGGAGATGGTACCTGGGCCATAGTGTAAATCACCTTTGGTAATCGCCCTGGCTTTTGTCCGAAACGATTGTATCTCATCTAGGGTATCAGAAAATGATTTTTGTCCGTGTTTTCGTACTTCTTGATCATGCCATAAGGCTTCTAAAACTGAACCCAGAACTGCATAGAACGTACTGATGTAACCAGGTAGCGCTTGTGATTTGGCTCGGCTGCGCGAAAAAAGCAGTTGTAATTGAGGGGCAGCAAAAGGAGGGACAAATGAGTATAAGATGCGTCCGGCAGGAATATAGATTTGTTTGAGCGGAGATGTTCCTGATTTCCACCAAGTACGTATCCGCTGCTCTAGAGTTTGGTTCAATGACATTGAATTACCAAGCCATTGCATTTTCTGATTTTGCCAAGTTAATGTAGTGCTCTCTGTAATGAGTAGAGATGGGTCATACCCCAGCCACAATTCTAAGGCAGCAAGAGTCGTAGCCACCGGATCTTCGGTGTCTGGAGGCATTAGTTCTTCAATGCCACGCAGGAAGTATAGTACCTGCGCTGCAAGAGATTTTCCTGAAGCCAGAGGACCAACAAAGACGGTAAGGTCGCGCAACTCAATCTGCGCTTCTTTGATGGGGCCGAAATTGTGGATAGTTACGTTCTCTTGCATGATGTTATGAGGACATGCGAGGGAACGTGGTTCCCTCGCATACCGGACATACCCCCTGTTCTACTCCTCGTCCATCGCGGTGTCCATGAAGGGGTAGAGCATGTTGCTCGTCAGGGCGGAGTGGGCGACCATGCCGGTGTTGAAGTGAAAAGAACTCAGCACCTTCATATAGTTGGCCCGCTCGAAAGCAGCCGGTTCGGCCACGGCGCGCTTGCTCATGCTGCCTTGCATTAGGCTGATCGAATCGTACTCGTGTTCCTGCATCCAGGCGCGCAGGTCGCTGATCATGTCGGCGACATGGCTGGGGCCGTCGCCCTTCAAGAGGGCCGATGCCATCATGGCGGCGCGTGCGCCTGCCATCATGCACTTCAGTACGTCGCTGGCGCTGTGTACGCCCCTGGTGATGGCCATGTCGGCGTTGATGTGGCCGTAGAGCGTGGCGACGGCGCGTAGCGGCAAACGCAGTTCGTCGGGGGTGCTGAGGTGCAGGTTGTGGATCACCTCAAGGTTGTCGAGATCAAAGTCGGATTGGTAGAAGCGGTTGAAGAGGACGAGGCCATTGGCTCCCGCTTGATCGAGACGCGCCGCGAGGTTGGGCAGCGTGGTGAAGAAGGGGCTGAGTTTGACCGCCAAGGGAATCTTGATCTCGGCACGCACGGCACTTACCAGATCCACGTAGTTCTGCTCGAGTTCCGCACTGGTGATGTGCGTCTCGGTGGGCATGTAGTAGATGTTGAGTTCGACCGCATCCGCGCCTGCCTCTTCCATCAGTTGAGCATAGTGTACCCAGCCGCCCGGCGAGACGCCGTTGAGGCTGCCGATCACGGGGATGTCCACCGATTGCTTGAGTTTGGCGAGGTGATCGATGTAGCGTTCGGGCCCCACGCTGTAGCGCCCCGTGTCGGGCAGGTAGCTAAGCGCCTCGGCGAAACTTTCGGATCCGTGAGAGAGGAAGTGATCCATCTCTAGGCTCTGGTGAATGATCTGCTCTTCAAAGAGCGAGTACATTACAATGGCGGATACGCCCGCGTCGGCGAGGCGGCGCACCGTGTCGATGCGCTGCGAGATGGGTGAAGCCGACGCGACGATAGGGGTCTTGAGTTTGAGTCCGAGATAGGTTGTACTCAGGTCTGGCATAGGATATCTTTTGCTCCTAAGATCTTTTTTTGCTACTTTTTGGCGATGAAGCCGTCAAAAAGTAACAAAAATAAAGGTTTGGGGCGTAGCCCCAACGACTTTGACGTGGCCCTCCGGTGGGGGTGCATGGTTCGTAGCGACTTTACCGTCTGCCGCGCTGGGGGTGCGGGGGCCTGGCCCCCGCAAAACCCCCATTTCAGTGGGGAGGATAAGGTTTGGGGCGAAGCCCCAACGACTTTGACGTGGCCCTCCGGTGGGGGTGCATGGTTCGTAGCGACTTTACCGTCTGCCGCGCTGGGGTGCGGGGGCCTGGCCCCCGCAAAACCCCCATTTCAGTGGGGAGGATGCGGAGAGCTACGCCCCCCGCATCCTCCCCACGAACGGTAAAGCCAATCGCCGCAAGACGAAACCATCCCTAACCTTTGTATTCCGTTGCGGCGGCTTCGCCGCCGCAACGGAATACAAAAAGATCCTAGTCTTCCTTCATCATCTGCGTCAGGCGGTGGTAGTGCTCGGCGTTGGTGCGCTTGGCTTCGGCGAGCAACTCGTCGGCGCGGCTGGCGTCGGTGCGCGTCAGCATCTGGAAACGGCCCTCGTTGGCGGTGTACTGTTCGGGTGAAATCGAGGGCGCTTTGCTGTCGATGTGCAGCGGATTCTGACCAGCAGCGGCAAGATCGGGGTTGAAGCGGTAGAGTGCCCACATGCCCGACTCGACCGCGAGTTTCTGCTGGTTCAGGCCGCGCCGCATATCAATGCCGTGGGCAATGCAGTGGCTGTAGGCGATCACGATCGAGGGGCCGTCGTAGGCCTCGGCCTCCTCAATGGCGCGTAGGGTCTGCAGGGCGTCGTAGCCCATGGCGATGCGGGCGACGTAGACGTTGCCGTAGGCCATGGCGATCAGCCCCAAGTCCTTCTTGGCGGTGCCTTTGCCTTTGGCAGCAAACTTGGCGACGGCAGCGAGTGGGGTGGATTTGCTGGCTTGGCCGCCGGTGTTGGAGTAGACCTCGGTGTCGAGAACAAGAATGTTGACGTTGCGCCCCGAGGCGAGAACGTGATCGAGGCCACCGTAGCCAATGTCGTAGGCCCAGCCGTCGCCGCCGATGATCCAGACGGTGCGCCGCACAAAGAGATCGGCCAGCGAGAGTAGATCGCGTAGCGGGCCAACGTCGGCCCCTACGTCGCCGGCGAGCAAGGTGGTGAGCCGCTGCTTCAGCGTCACGACCCGCGCGCGCTGCTGGCCGATGCCCGCTTCGTCACGCTGCGCGGCGTTCAGGAGATCCTTCACGAGCTCGGCGTTGAAGTGGGGCGCCATGCGCTGCAAGAGCTCACGCGCATACTCCTGCTGCTTGTCGATCGTCAGGCGCATGCCCAACCCGAACTCGGCGTTATCCTCGAAGAGCGAGTTCGACCACGCCGGGCCGCGCCCGTCACCGTTGTAAGTCCACGGCGTCGTCGGCAGGTTACCGCCGTAGATCGAAGAGCAGCCGGTGGCGTTGGCAATCACCGAGCGGTCGCCAAAGAGTTGGCTGACCAGCTTGATGTAGGGAGTCTCGCCACAACCGGCGCAGGCGCCGGAGAACTCGAAGAGCGGGACGAGCAACTGCGAGTTCTTGATGGTGTTGACTTGGAGGCGCGTGCGATCCACTTCGGGCAGGCTGAGGAAGAAGTCCCAGTTGGCCACCTCGTTCGTCCGCAGCGGCGCTTGAGGGGCCATATTGATCGCTTTGCGCCCGGTCTGGCGCTTGTCCTTGACAGGGCAGACCTCGATGCAGAGCGCACAGCCGGTGCAGTCTTCGACGGCGATCTGGAGGGTGTACTTCTGGTCGGGGAACTCCTTGAAGCGCGCCGCCGTACTCTTGAAGGTAGCAGGGGCACCCTCTAGCGCCGCTTCCGGGTAGACCTTGGGCCGAATGACGGCGTGGGGGCAGACGAATGCACACTTATTGCACTGGATGCAGATGTCGGGCTCCCAGACGGGCACTTCGCTGGCGATGTTGCGCTTCTCATACTTGGTGGTACCCGTGGGGAAGGTGCCGTCGCAGGGCATCACGCTCACCGGCAGATCGTCGCCACGCATGGCAATCATCTTGCCCAGCACATCACGCACGAAGGCGGGCGCATCGGCGGGCACGGGCGGCAGCAGGTGCATCCCGTTGGCTTCCGCATCCTCGGCGGGAATCGTGACTTCGTGAAGGTTCGCGAGGGTCTGGTCTACGGCCATGAAGTTCTGTTTGACCACCGCGTCGCCGCGTTTGCCGTAGGTCTTCTTGATGCTGTACTTGATCTGAGAAATCGCCTCATCACGCGCCATCACGCCGGAAATGGCGAAGAAGCAGGTCTGCATGACGGTATTGATACGCCCGCGCATGCCGGTGGCGGCGGCGACGGTAGCGGCATCAATCACCCAGAAGCGCAAATTCTTCTCACGGATGGTCTGACGCACCTCTAGGGGCAACTGCGCCCAGACGACATCAGGCCCGAAGGGGCTATTGAGCAAAAAGACCGCGTTGGGCGCGGCGTAACGCAGGACTTCGAGGCGTTCGAGGAAGTTGAACTGGTGGCAGGCGACAAAATGGGCCTGGCCGTCACCAATCAGGTAGGGGGCACGGATCGGCTCGGGGCCGAAGCGCAGGTGCGAGACGGTGACCGATCCGGACTTCTTCGAGTCGTAGACGAAGTAGCCTTGGGCATCGTTGGGTGTCTCTTCGCCAATGATCTTAATCGAGTTCTTATTGGCCCCAACGGTACCATCAGCACCCAGCCCCCAGAAGATGCAGCGCACCGTGCCTGTCGGCTCCACATCGAAACTCTGGTCATACGCTAGGCTGGTCATACCCACATCGTCATTGATCCCAACGGTAAAGCGTGTGCGCGGATTGGACAGGCTCAGTTCATCAAAGACCGCCTTGACCATGCCGGGGGTGAACTCCTTAGAGGAGAGGCCGTAGCGTCCGCCGATGACCTTGGGCAGCTTGCCGTTAGCGAAGTGGTCGGCACCGCCCTCGTAGACGGCGGTGATCACATCAAGCAGCATCGGCTCACCGCCACTGCCCGGCTCTTTGCAGCGATCCAGCACCGCAATGGCCTTCGTGGTCTTGGGCAGGGCCGCAATGAACTGTTCAGCGGCAAAGGGGCGGTAGAGACGCACCCGCAGCACCCCAACCTTCTCGCCGTGGGCCGCGAGGTAACGGGCAGTCTCTTCCACCGTCTCGCCTGCGGAGCCCATCACAATCACGACGCGCTCGGCGTCACTAGCGCCGTAGTAGTCGAAGAGATGGTAGGCGCGTCCGGTGAGGTCTGCAAAGCGATCCATGGCCTGCTGAAAGATCGCGGGGCATGCGGCATAGAAAGGATTAACGCTCTCGCGGGCCTGGAAATAGACATCGGGATTCTGGGCGGTGCCGCGCAGCACGGGGAGTTCCGGCGTCAGACCGCGGGCGCGGTGGGCACGCACCAACTCATCATCAATCATCGCGCGGATCATCGCCTCGCTCAGCGGCGTAATCTTATTGACCTCATGGGAGGTACGGAAGCCATCGAAGAAGTGCATACAAGGGATCCGGGCCTGCAGCGTTGCCGCGTGGGCGATCAGCGCCAGATCCTGAGCCTCCTGTACCGAGCCGGAGGAGAGCAGCGCCCAACCAGTTGAGCGGGTCGCCATCACATCCGAATGGTCGCCAAAGATGGACAGCCCTTGGGCTGCGAGGGAACGGGCGGCAACATGAAAGACCGTCGGCGTCAGTTCACCGGCGATCTTAAACATGTTGGGGATCATCAAGAGCAAGCCTTGCGACGCGGTAAACGTCGTCGTAAGCGCCCCGGTCTGCATTGCACCGTGGAGGGCGCCGGCGGCCCCGCCTTCGGACTGCATCTCATACACGGTCGGCACGGTGCCCCAAAGATTGGGCTTACCCGTCGCCGCATAAGCATCAGCCGCTTCGCCCATGGGGGTAGAGGGGGTAATCGGATAGATCGCCACCACCTCACTGAGCATATAGGCAACATTACCTGCGGCCTCATTGCCATCAATCGTCACCTGCGGAATTGGTGCATCCAACCCCGCCTGCTGATCAGTCGCCTGCAGCACATCCATCAGGACGCCTCCTTAAGAACGCTTTGCTCACACGACAGAACCGCCGGGTGCGCGGGGTGCGCTCCCGGTACGTTTTGTGCGAACAAGGCTTTTGCTTCTCCACTCGTGGGGTCATGTAACCTTACAGAACTCCAGTATATGTTTATGAAGGAAGGCAAGAGGTGAAAGCCGTGCAACCCTTAGTGATGATTTCTTTCTTTGCGTGAAATTTTGCATGTCGGCCTATTGCTTTTTTTGTTGCGTGGTGGCTGCGCAGACGCCACCACGCAACAGGGGAAGGGCTGCGGCCCCATGCGCATTAGGTTAAGGGGTCGCAGGCCCCTTCGACTAGGCTCAGGGCAAGCCCGAATCCCCGCCGACAGGTCTGCCAGAGGCGTAACGTAATACGTATGGGGCTTACGCCCCGCTCCACAGGGTAGCGGAAGAGGGCACGCGGGAACTAGGTTCCCGCGTGCCCCCTGCTCACAACTTTGTGCGCCCTGCGGGGCGGGCGCTAACGCCGCGACCCAGGGGTTGTGTCTTGGAGCGCCACTTCAACCTGATCCCACCAGAGTTTGACGACCGGTACGCTCGTGCCGTACCAGGGGCGGTCGGGGCGGGGGTCATGGCGCAGACCAGGGATGATGACTTGGCGCGAACCGGGGAGCAGACCAGATTGGAGGGGCACAATGCCATCGCCCCACTGGTCACCATCGCCGGTGAGCATGCGGTAGCTGCTCCAAGCGCCGCGTTCTGGCCCGGCACCATTGGCATCACCTAAAACGCTACGGCCCATGATGCTGACGTAGTGGACAAAACGCCAGTAGGCACCGGGGTAGTGGGCCTGCACAAAGGCGATCTGGTTCATACCCCCCTGTCGCCCCAACTGATTTGTCGCGTGGGGCGTGCCGAGCGTCACGAGGGCGGCAACATGTTTGAAGCCGTTGTAGCGTTGGCGTTCAGGGCCGTAGGGCTGATCGCCCATGTAGATGCGGGAGAGGACGCCACCGGCGCTATGGGCCACGAGAATGAGCTGTTGCGCCCGTTGCCTGCGTAGCGTGGTCTGCACCGCCTGGTCGAGAATGCGCAGGAGGTTGCTATAGCTATCGCTCACCACGACCCCGGCCCATTCGAGGATGGTAATGGGCGCAATCGCCACAGAGCGGCCACTGACATAGGCCAGATGTTCACGCAGGGCTGCGTAGAGGGGATAGTTGCTACCGAAGCCGCCAACAAGAAGAATCGGCTCGGTGCCGATGATGGTACTCATACGCTCAAAGGTTCAGAAGGCGTGGGCGGATGGGGCAGCGGGGTCGTCATGCGGCTCTTGCGCAGGCGCGTGATCGCATCAATTGCTGCTTCGTGGACATTGGCGTCGGCATCTTCCATCGCCTTCGTAAGCGCCTCGATGACCGGGGCAGTAGCGGCGGCCCCGCCGATGCGCCCGAGGGCACGGGCACCCGCCTCGCGGGCGTAGGGATCGTGGTCGCCGACGAGCGCCGTGAGGCGGTTAATGATATTCGGCGCACCCGCTAATTCGCCCAATTGGCCAAGGGCCAGGGCGGCTGCCGAGCGCACAAAGCTATCCTCATCGCTCAAACAGAGCCCCAGGTGGTCGAGGAGTTGGGGCGAAGCAATGCGATCACGCAGGGCGCCAAGGGTTCGGGCGGCGGCGAAGCGAGTTTCGAGGTCGCAGTCGTAGAGGGCAACGCGGGTGAGCGCCTTGACGAGCGGCGGCGGTGGGGTACCGGCGAACTGACCGAGCATGCGGGCAGAGGCCGCACGCACATGGGAAGCGCTATCGCTCAGTCCATCATGGAGCAGTACCAGATCGCCGGCACTATAGCTCCCGTTGCGAATGCGCAGGCTACGAATCGTCTCATAGCGCGACTGCCAGCCGGGATCGTGCAGCACCCGGCGCAACTGCGCAAACTCACTGGGATGGTAGTTATCCAATTCACTGAGCAGCGTCAGGCGCAACCATTCGTCGCGGCTGCTATTGAGGCGTTGACGCGCCAGATGGATCACATTGAGGGTGACAAAGATCTGCTCAAGCGACGAGCGCAACTCAGCACGGGTGCGCATCTCACGCTCAATCAACGCAGAGGCTTGGTAGCGCATCTGACTCGCCCGGCGGACAATCAGATCCGCGCCGGGGCCACGCGTGATATCGGCAAGGGTCAAGACCGCCGCAACCGGCTCTTGCTGAAAGGCAGCCAGGAAGGGTTCGAGGGCACGCACCGCCAAATAGCCCGTAACGGTCGTGGTACCGGCGAGTTGAATATCTTGACGCGGGTTGCGGGTAAAGCCACTCAGTCGATCGGCAATGCGCGCCCGCCATTCATCCTGGTCAAACATAACGGTGTCCGTCTGGCATTAGGGTAAGCCTAACGCATTGAGGAAAGGGGTACGCTGTAGGGTATTACCCCACGCCCTTATGGTGGTGACGGAGCGATGGTTGCTACGTTGCGTAAACAATTATAACACGCTCATCTGGCTCATGATAGGTGTTGCCTAATTACCTCTGGTGAGATTTGGTGCATGCCCTAAGAAATTTCACATGACGTGCTAATGCCGTAATTACAGCGGATGTATACCATAGCGCATATTTGACTGCGGCGCTATGGGACTGTGGTACCATTGTAGGGCAGGGGGTGGCGATCCCGCCGCCCCCTGCCTGACATTACGCGCTTAGACATAGTTCGTAACCAAGTTACGTTTTTTGCCGCTGCCGCTGCCGCGGGGGTGCGGGGGCATGTGGCCCCATACGCATGAACGTAAG
Source organism: Candidatus Viridilinea halotolerans (assembly GCA_003934145.1). Lineage (GTDB taxonomy): Bacteria > Chloroflexota > Chloroflexia > Chloroflexales > Chloroflexaceae > Viridilinea > Viridilinea halotolerans. The sequence goes on from RSAS01000409.1 coordinate 12,511, forward strand.
CCTCTGGTGGGCCTTGCGGCGGGGGTGCGGGCTTGCCCTGAGCCTAGTCGAAGGGGCATGGCCCCCGAAAAATTTCCCCTTCCGGCGGGGTTTAAGGGGCCGCAGGCCCCTTACGTTCATGCGCATGGGGCGTGGCCCCCCCCCCCTCCCCCCATTCCGATGGGATGGATAGCGAAACCATGTCTTAGGAGGTAACATTGAGTCACGAACCAGATGCTGAAGTTGATGTTGAAGCGAGTGTGCGCCGTATCCGTCGCGGTTGCGCTTTTGTGTCGCTCATCTTTGTGTCGCTCAGTGTCCTCTTTGTGAGTGCCACGGGCAATCTCTTTTTTCTCTTCTTCCTCATTTTTGCGGCGATTGCGTTGGCGTTCTCGCGCTTTACGCGCTGAAGAGAATTCCTGCATCCTATTTGCACAATCCCTCACCCCATGGTAGAATACGCGGGCTGTGATTTGGAGGTGGTTCTCGCAGCCCTCTTCATTTTGCACGCCGGCGTAGCTCAATTGGCAGAGCAACGGTTTTGTAAACCGTAGGTTCAGGGTTCAATTCCCTGCGTCGGCTCCATGTGTTTGTGGGTCGGTTCCGGAGCGGTCAAACGGGGCAGACTGTAAATCTGTTGGCTTTCGCCTTCGCAGGTTCGAATCCTGCCCGGCCCACCACGTATTTGTGTTGAGGTAAAACGTAACACGCTATATCTGTATCGTCTACGTTTTACCTTGGTCTCATCCGCCTACGTAGCTCAGTTGGTAGAGCACGTCTTTGGTAAAGACGAGGTCACGGGTTCAAGTCCCGTCGTAGGCTCCAGAATGATAAAAGGGCGAGGCATTCGTGTTGCCTTGCCAAGATGCTCGTGCCAATAAAGATTGGCGCGGGCGGTGCGTTTTCACGAACCCTAAGGAGCAGAGGAGTTCATGGCCAAGCAGAAGTTTGAGCGGAACAAGCCGCACGTCAACATCGGGACGATTG
>RSAS01000623.1 GCA_003934145.1 Candidatus Viridilinea halotolerans
TTAGTCGGCTTCCCATTGCTGCCAAAGACCTCAGCCGACTAAAGTCGGCACTACCCGGATAGGGCGCAGACGGTAAAGTGGCTACGAACCATCCTTTAGAAAAACAGTTTCGCCAACTTCCAAATTCCCTGGCTCCAGGGCACCCGATGCGAGACGCCGGTGGCGTGCTGGAAGTCGGCGAGATGCGCGATGTACCAGCGGTAGTTGCGCACCAACGCGGCCTGGTTGGAGTACTTGGGCTTAAAGCCGAGGGTGCGTTCGGCCTTTTCAACCGAAACAAAGGAATCTTCGGTGACGGTGCCGTAGGCCCATTTGTAGACCGGCGAGAGCTTGAGTTTCTCCATCAGCACGAGGATGGCCGTCGCGGGGGCCGCCGGGAAGCTGATGATGCGTTTGCCAAACCCCGCTTCGGTGAGTACCGCCTGAAAATCCTCTTTGATCGTCGTAAACTCTTTGGCCCCAATGTTGAAGGTGTCATTCACCAAATGCGCATCAAGCGTCATAGATAAATAGATCGCTTCGCAGAGATCTTCAACATCAAGCAATTGGTAGCGATTCTTGCCATTGCCAGGCAGCGGGAAATTCTTGCCATCCTTGGCCCAATCGTAGAGCATGGCAAAAATGCCGAGGCGTTCGGGGCCAATGAAGGACTTGGGGCGGATAATCGGGACGCACATGCCCTTGGCGCGGTAGCTCAAACAGAGCTCTTCGGCCTTGACTTTGGCCTCACCGTAGGGGCCAACACCATCTACCGGATCGGTTTCGAGTAGCGGATGGTGATCGGGAATGCCATAGACCGCCGTGGTCGAAATGTGAATGAAACGGCTGACGTTGTGCGCCGCTGCGGCCTGCAAGACATTGCGCGTACCATCAATATCGGTCGAAAAGATGTCGGCGGGCGTATAGAGCGGCAGCGCGGCTGCCGTATGGACGACAAAATCCACGCCCTCCATGGCACGCAAGACGGTGCCTTGATTGCGGATGTCACCCGTATGGACATCGATGCGCTTCTGTTCCGGATAATCAAAAGGCGCAATATCGAGCGAACGGACGGCATAACCGCGCTCGAGCAGATAACGCACCAAGTTAATGCCTAAAAACCCCGCGCCGCCGGTGATAAGGACTCGTTGCATATGGATCTAACCTACTCACTCTGTTGGATGAGGGCCCGAATTAGCCCACCACGGGCTATTATACCCAAGAGTTGGCGTTCTTCATTTACCACGGCCAACTGTTCCACTTCAAACTCAATCAGGCGCCGCGCCGCTTCCAAGAGCGGGTCTTGCGGGCCAATGACGGGCGGCATGGCTTCGATGAGCGTCTGAAAGCTACGCTCCTTGCCGGGCAGCACGCCTGCTGCGGGCGGGCGTTCGGCGCAGAGCGCCTTGAGGAAGGTGGCACGCTCTTCGCCTTGTAGAGCCTGTAAAGCGGTTAGGGCACTGAGTTGCCCCACGAGGCGGCCCCCGTCGTCTACCACGAGGATATGGCGTTCGGGCGCAGCCAAGAGGCGAGCGAGGGCCACATTGAGTTGCTGGCTGCTGGTCACCTGATGCACTGCCGACTGCATCACCAAGTGTACTGGCGTCGGTGCTTGGTTCACTTCGCGCACCTGCTCCGTCTCGGCGGCGTTAGCTTGGGCCAACAATTCGCGCAGCACCTCGTGCTGGCCCAGCAAACCTACCACGTGCCCGTTAGGATCCACCACTGGAATCTGCGGGTAGCCCCATTCCACCATCGTAGCGAGCGCCTGCTGAATCGCCGTATTGATCCCCACACTCCCTGGCTCGGCGCTCATCACCTGGCCAACCTGACGCTCCGCGACCGCTGCCAAGATCGCGCCGCGTTCCGCCGCGCTCAACTGCGCCAACAGGCTCGGCGCAAGGCGCACATCGGCGCGCCACGCCAGATCGCGCTTGGTGAGGAGGCCCACCATGCGCCACTCCGCCGTGACGACGGGCAGCACCGCGATGGCATCACGGGCCATCTTCGCCAGCGCCACCTCTAGGCGCGTATCGGCGCTCACTCCTGGCGGCGGCTTGAGCATCACGTCAGCGACACCGCGCTCACCGCTAAACGGTCCCCGCGAGCGCAGTGTCGCCTGAAAGACCGGCACCTTCTCGACGGTTACCAGATCATCGCCAAGTAGATCGCGCAGGGCAGGCAAGAGACGACGGATCGTCTCCACCCGATCGAGCCACTCGATCACTACGGGTTGTTGCCCATCGGTGCGTTCCGCGAGGGCCGACGCGGATCCCTGGCCCGGCCCAAAACCAACCAAGCCTGACAGCGCCGTCGCCCCCGTAGCCCCACCGCGCCGCAACTGCTCCATTATCGCCAAATAGCGCACCCCGCCCTCCCACTGATCTCCACGGGCCAGGTAGATGCGCACCCGATGTAAACTATTTTCTGCTGCCATGACATGCCTATGGTTTGTAGCTAAGTTACTCTAGTCAGTATAGCAAAAGCCGCGCATCATGGCATAGCCGCTTCATGGGCATGGGTGCATGCAGAACGTTCGCTTCCTGCGGGGTCTTGGGGGCATGGCCCCCGCAGAATCCCCCCCTCCGGCGGGGTCTTAGGGGCATGGCCCCCGCAGAATCCCCCCTCCGGCGGTTTAAGGGCGGACAGAAAACGTGTGCGCCCCCTTCTGGAATCGCATTGCAA
>RSAS01000608.1 GCA_003934145.1 Candidatus Viridilinea halotolerans
TCGCATCTTCGCATCTTCGCATCTTCGCATCCTCGCATCTTCGCATCTTCGCATCCTCGCATCTTCGCATCCTCGCATCCTCGCATCCTCGCATCCTCGCATCCTCGCATCCTCGCATCTTCGCATCTTCGCTTCACCAACCTTCGGAAGGAGGTGACCCTTTATGGAGATCAACATCACCACCCACCAACCCACCGCTGCCATTGTCCGTCTCCAGGGGCGGCTCAACCTCCTTGTCGCCGCCGAAGTCAAACAACGCCTGCTGCAAGAGGTTGCCGCCGGGCATGCCATACTCATCATCGATATGAGCAGCGTCTCCTGCATCGACAGTTCCGGCCTAGGCGCCCTGATTGGCGGCCTCAAGGTCGCCCGCCTCGCCGGCGGCGACCTACGCCTCGCGGCGGTGCCACCCCAGACGGCTCTGCTGCTGCAACTCACCCGACTGAACCGAGTACTCACGCTCTACGACGATGTGGCGACGGCGTTGGGCAGTCGGGTGTCCTAACGCCGCCCGGACGGGGGGGTTGGATGCACGGCCCCAAAATTCCCAAAACACCATGAAAATCATCGAAAAAACGATCATCCTAGCCAACGACCCCCACCTATGCATTGAAGAACTGCACCTTACCCTTGAATCCTTCTGGTGCAGCGCACCCGTAGACTGCGAGCAGCAGTTGCGCTTCAGCAGCGCATTGGGCGAAATCGTAGGCAACATCTTGCGCTACGCGCTCGATCCCGGCGACAGCGCGATCATGCTGCGTTTGCGCCTCACGCCGCGGCTGCTTGAAGCCCGCCTCACCGACTGGGGCCGGGCGTGGGCCACGCCACTTGCGCCGCCCTACGTGATGCCGCACCACCTAGCGGAGCATGGCCGCGGCCTCGCCATTGCGGCGCAGGCGCTGGATCAACTCCGCTACCGGCGTGTGGGCAACCTGATCAATTGTTGGCGGCTGCGCGTGTATGTGTAGGCGCTGGTGCCAATAGAGCATGCGCAGCCCCTCGAGGCGCAGCAGATCGGGCAGCAGTGCCTGGTAGACCGCGCAGTGGGGCGAAGGGGCGCTGTGGCAGCCCGTCGCACGATAGGTGGCCACCGGACAGCCGCCGCCACACCAGTAGCGCCAGCCACACGTGCGGCAGCCACTCTTGCCATCCACGGGAATGTTGTAGGCACCACGCTGGCTGCGGCGAATGTCGCCCAGCGGATCAGCGGCGATGATGCTACTCAACGGCTCATCGAGGCTCATCTGGCAGCGTGCCACCCCTCCATGCGGGTCAACCACCATGTAGTGTTCGCCCGCAGCGCAACTGCGCTGGTAGGCCACCCCGGCGTGGGTGCGATCCAGCAGCGCCCCCAGCACGCTCCAACGCGGCGGCTGGGCCGCAACGACCGCATAGACGCGGCGCATGCCAGCAATGATCGCCTCGGCATCAGCCGCCAGATCCGCGCCCGCCACCGGCTGCCGGTAGAGACTGAAGCTAAAGGGTAACTCCTCAGCCAAAAGGAGCGCCACAAACTCCGGTAGCGCCGCAATGTTCGCCGCCGTGACGGTGATGCCCACATTGACCGCGACGCCAGCGCGGCGCGCCAGGTGCAGGCCGCGCCGCGCCGCAGCAAACGAGGGCTTACCGCCAGCGGTGGGCCGCTGGGCATCGTGCAGCGCAGGCGGGCCATCCAGCGAAACCATCAGGCTCAAGCCAGCCTCCGCCAACTGCGCCGCCGCCGCCGCATCGAGCAGCACCCCGTTGCTCAAGACCGCCCCGGCAAGCTGCACCCCCTGCGCCTGCGCGGCGGCCTGCGCCCGCCGCTGCACCTCCAGCAGCAGGGGCAACTGCAACAGCGGCTCACCGCCGCCATACTTCAGCAGCACATTGCGGTAGCCGTGGCGCAAAGCGGCAGCCAACACCGCATCCACCGCCCGATGGGCCGTCGCCGGCGCCATCGCCACACGCTCCTGCGCTACATAGCAGTAGCCACAGCGCAGATTACAGGCGCTCGTCAGATGCAGCCACGCCACCAGCGTCGTCGGCGCGGGGGGCGGCGGAATGTGAGGCGTCGGCTGCTCACCAACTAAGCCCGCATGGGCCAACTGCTGCAAAGCGGCAGCCTCATCATCGCGTAGCGCCCGCTGGCCTAATGGCAATTGCGCCACCAACGCAGCCGCCTCAGCATCCAACACCGCCACATGGCCATACGAAGGCACAAAAGCGAGCTTGTAATCCTGCGCCAGCGGCAACATCTGCAACAACGGATGGGCCACCAACCGCCCGTGATCGGTCACCGACTGCCGCCGCGCCCCGCGCTCATCCCAAAAGCCACAATCATTCACCAGCGGACGCCAAGGCTGATCAGGCGGTCGCCGATACTCAGCGCAACCACAATCATTCGGCGTCGTACAGAGTAGCTCGTCGCTGGCGACGATGACATGGGCCATGGGGGCAATCCTCATTGACAAAAGGGGTTCGGGGGCAGACGGAGCATCTGATCCTGCAGCCACGGATGGGATTTTGGGATGCCCAAGATGGCCCTCACCCCCTACCCCTCTCCCACGTTGTGGGAGAGGGGCGCAGGCACCGCAGTTTTTGAGCGTTCCTTCTGGCGGGGTTGTCGGGGGCATGGCCCCCGACAACGCCATCCTTCTGGTGGGGGTTCGGGGGCATGG
>RSAS01000774.1 GCA_003934145.1 Candidatus Viridilinea halotolerans
TAATCCATCACGCAACCATGCTGCCAATGCGTCGAAGGATGCCCCGGGCAGCAGCGGGATGGCGGCGACGCCGCTGGCGTAGTGTTGGGCGGGGTCGCTGCCCGGATAGAGTAGGGCAACACCTAAGGTGGCCCGTTTGCCGTCAGGGGTGCCAATGGCGCCCAGGTAGCTGTAGGCCGCACTGAGCGCCTCTTCGGGCAGTCCGCCTGCGGCGTCGAGACGGTATTTGGCATCAAGGATGAGCATGGCCGGGGGTTGGTGCGGGTGCAACAGCTCGATGCTGATGTCGGGAATGCGTGTATGACGATCCAAGGTGCAAAAGGGCGTGCTTGTGGGCGTGTAGCGCGCTTGATACCGCACCTGCACGTGTGTGCCATTGGCATGAGTCATGAGCAACAGCGGGGCATCCTCGGGCAGGGTTAAGAGCCAGTCGTCGCTATGGGGGTGCAGCAGCGTTTGTGCTTCAAGCTGCCAAGCGTCCACGGCCATGAGGCTCAGCACAACACGCACCAGTGTCCAGCGTTCGTAGAGGCGGGGCAGCGTGGCAAGCGGCAGTTGGAATGTATGGTCGTCGTCATCCCAGATGAGCAGTGGCCGCGCACGTAGCCGCCGCCAGTAGCGGTGGACGGCGCGGTATTCGGGGTCGTGGCGCAGACGTTGCGTGGCCCCGCGATAGACGGCGAGCGGCGGGAGATCGGCGAGGAAGGGCTGGCTGCGCATGGCAGTGAGGCAGTTACGCGCCTGTTGTAACTGCGCATGCAGGGTGGGGTGGTGCGCCAACAGCGGCTCTAGCTTGGTCAGACGGCGCAACAGTTCATCAAGCAGACGGCGCAAGAGTTGCGCCTCGTAGCTCGCATAGCTGACGTTATAGCTGGGTTCCGGCAGGACATCCCACGGCAGCGTGGGATCGCTGCCGTCAGGCGCTCCAGCGGGCAGTTGGTGCAGCAGCGAAAAATCGCGGAGTTGCCCTGGCGGCTGCAAATGGGGCATCGTGCGTTGCACCTCCGGCGGGCGACGGGCCAAGCGGGTGACTGCCGCTTCAAGTTGGGCCAATTCAGCGCCAAAGAGGCTATGTAGCTCTTCGGCGGGCAGCGCAACGTCGGCAGCAGGCACTAGGTGTGCGGCGTGGGTGGCCCCGTGGAGCGCCAAACAGAGCGCCCGCCCGGCCTGCTGTAGATCGTCGAGCAGTAGTGCATAGTGGTGCGCATCAAGCTTACGCGGCGCAACGTGAATTTGGGTCTGAAAGGAGTCGCGTTGGCCATCGGGCCATGTGGCTACCAAAGAGAGTGCATAGGCACCCGCGGCGTGGGGCAGCGTCCAGCGCCAGCGCCACGCCGGATCGCCAGGCCGCAGAAAGGGCTCAAGCGTCACCCCCGCGAGCGTGAGCGCCAACGTCGCGCCGGGCGGCGGCAGGGCGCTCATCTCCACCGCCATCCCTTCGCTCAGTGGCGCGTGGCGCGCAAGGGGCAGCCCATTGATGGTTAGCGCACAAGCGTTCATTTGGTGGGGGTGCTGGGGAGGCTGCGCCTCTATAAGCGCACCTTCTTCCGGTGGGGGTGCTGGGGAGGCTGCGCCTCCCCCGAAAAACTTCTTTTCTTCCGCTTTGGCGGCTTCGCCGCCAAACGCCCTGGGTGGGGGTAGGGGAGAACCTGGTTCTCCCCTACCCCCACCCAGGGCTAAAAACCTAATAGCGGCGCAACACCCGATCCACCTCGGCCCCATAGCTCGCGCCAAAGAGATTGAGATGGTTGAGCAGATGGTAGAGATTATAGAGATCGCGGCGTTCGGCATAGCCGCGATCGAGCGGCCAGGCCTGCTGGTAGGCGGCATAGAAGGCGGAACCAAAGCCGCCGAAGAGTTCGGTAAAGGCCAACTCTGCTTCACGGTGGCTGTAGGAGACGGCGGGATCGATGAGGGCGGGCATGCCGCCGGGGGCGGCGACGACATTGCCGCCCCAGAGATCGCCGTGGATCAGCGCGGGGGGCTCGTCGGTTGCCAACAGATCGTCAAGACGCAGCAGAATCCGTTCGAGTCCGTGGCGGCGCGGCGGCGGCAGACGCCCGTGCGCTGCGGCGAGTTCGATTTGGGGGCGCAAGCGTCGCTCGCGGAAGAAAGCGGGCCACGCCGCCAGCCAGCCATTGCTTTGGCGCGTGCCCCCAATGAAGTTAGCGGCATCCAGGCCAAAGGCGGGGGCGCTGTGGCGGTGCAGCGCCGCCAGTTCTGCCCCAAGGCGCGCCTGATCGGGACGCGCCCCCGCCCCATCGAGCCACTCCACCAGGATAAACGCCTTGCCCGCCGTTGTGTCAGCGGCGGCCACCAGCGCAGGCAGACGCACCGTGTGGGTCGCCGCCAAGCGACGCAACCCATCCGCCTCAGCCGCCACCATCGCCGCCGCGTCACCCTGCGCAGCCCACTTCAGTGCAAAACGTGCCTGCCCCGCCGTCACACGCAGCAGATGGGCACCAAAACTGCCGCCCAACGCCTCAATCTGCGTCAGTGGGCCAATAATGGTATCAAGGGTGGCACGGAGATCATCGGGGAGCATGGGAGTCTCTCTTGATACGAATTCGTGGTGGAGATACGCCTTTTGACCCTCACCCCCCTACCCCCTCTCCCGCAAGCGTTTAAGGGCGGACAGAAAACGTGTGCGCCCCCTTCTG
>RSAS01000186.1:0-4434 GCA_003934145.1 Candidatus Viridilinea halotolerans
GAACTTTTGATCGTTCACTTGACAAAATCGCGAAACCCTTAACTTGTCACCAATGTGCTAAGACATGGTTTCAGAAACGGCCTTTCAGCTTTACTGTTGGAGTGCCGACTTTAACGCTTGGTGTGAGTTGTCGTACACGGTTTTGCATCAGGACGCCCTCGACGCGAAGGCCACGTAGCCAAACCGAACGAATTGCAATGTCGCCGATGGCGTTCTAATGCGCTGCAAACGATCTCACACCAAGCGTTTTAGTCGGCATCCCATGGCCGTTGGAGTGCCGACTAAAGTCGGCATCCCATGGCCGTTGGAGTGCCGACTTTAGTCGGCATCCCATGGCCGTTGAAGTGCCGACTTTAGTCGGCATCCCATGGCAATTACGGCACGCACTTAGCAGGTTGTTTATCCACTTTGCATCAGAAAACCCTTGACACCGCATCCAAAGCTTCGCAAAAACTGTATATCTGAAAACTCACCGTTCGCTCATTTCTCGCCGAGTTTCGCGCATGTTCCATGATCGAGAGCGAGCGTTCGTAAGGCCGAAGCATGCGCCCCCCAAGGATCCTCTGGCCGCCAGCGAACCTATGGCGCATGCTTCGGCCTGGGTTCCGTGACCACCATTCTTCCCCTTGTTGCGCCGACATCGCCATGGCCACCTCAAGAATCTAGGCCGAAGCATGCGTCCAGCGGTGTGTTGCACGCGAGGGAGTTGTTGGGAGGGCGCATGCTTCGGCCTTACGTGCGGCAGCGGGCGCCTCTTCCTACGCTCAAGTACCGCCTGCCAGCAGATCTTGCCGTATTTCCACGAACTGCCAAAGAAATAAGCGAACGGTAAGATGCTCATCGTTTCTTCCCCAATTGCCCCTCTCTTGACTCATCCGTAAGTTGTTAGTGATTAGTCTGATATGATAAAAACGATAACGAATATAAATCATAAAATCTCTATTTGACTTATCTGAAAATACAAATACTTTATGCTGTATATTACAATATTCAATATATTCAAATTAAATCTGTTGACAAACGGATAGAAATGTTCTAAGATGAAATAGTGTTCAATAACTCAGCAAGAATACTGAGGAAAAAGACTACCATGAATAAAATCAAGCTATATACAGGCAAGTATCATCACACCGTAGGTGGTCATTATACTAGTCGGCCTCCAGGCCGTATTTTTAATAAAAAAAAGGGAGTTTCAAAAATAACAGCATATACTTCATGTCCTATCTGTAGTAAAAGAGTTACACAAATAGGGATTAACGATCATATAGCAAACGCTCACCCAGATGAGTATTTGAGGACAAAGTTCACCTCTGCAAATACGTAGTATGATCTGTTTAAGTACGCAGGAAATAGCGATTGTTTTGTAGCAGACCGTATTATTGGTGAAAGGTCTTTACTTAATAATCGGGTGGTGTACTCGTTCTTCTTTCACCGCATTAGGATGCGGCGTGTCAAAAAAGCGATCAAGCATCGCCGACTCGCATCACAGGGCCATCGGCGATGTTCACTATTACAACTCCCCTCTTTGGAATGGTTACCGTCTGCGTTCTCTGCCCTTACCCCCGCTTCCCTCCACTATGCGACCCCGCGCGACGGCGTGGGCCGGACTGGAAGATGCGCGTGAGCGCGATGTTGTAGGCGTCAACCTGGTCGTCGTTCGTGACGACGGGGAAGCTCAGGAGTTCGTGTTCAAAGGTGGTGAGGTAGGCGCCAGGGCAGAAGATGACCCGGCCCCCCTCAAGGTAGGGGAGATTGGCTTTCGCGTGGGCGATCTTCCCGCCACGCGCCGGGGTGACGCCGATGATGGGCAGGCGCGTCTCGCGGCGCAGCATCTGCACCACGGCGATGCCCGTGACGGCCTCTTCTACCAAGAGCACGGTGGGATGCCAGCGCGCCGCTTGGGTGATGACCTGCCGTAAGACATCGGGGGTTTCGAGGCGGGCGCGGTAGACATCCAGGATGTAGGCGCACTGCGCTTTCACGCCGACCGTCACGCAGACAGAGTAATCCCCCACTGTGGACGAGGCGGTATCCCAGGCTTGGACAATCTCTTCGAGATCCAGGTCTCCTTCTGGGGTGTATGGTGCCCGTTCGTAGCGAAACCAGTCGCGTCGGTAGAGTCCTCCCTCTTCGGCTACGGGACGCTGCTGGTAGAGGGCGTAGTAGTCGAGGCCCAAGACCTCGCGGATGTCGCGGAGCGCCTCGCGGTCGAAGCGCGACGGGCAGAGCGGATCCCCGACGGCGCGCCCGAGGGGGTCGTCCGGTTCGGCTTCTGCGGGAAGTGAGCAGACCGTCCAGTTCGGCGCGTCGGTGCTGGCGAGGATGCGCCCCGCGAGGTCGTCTTGGTGCCAGCGCGTCAGAATGATGATGATGGCCCCCCCCGGCTCAAGGCGGGTGTAGATGTCGTTGGAGTACCACTCCCATGCCTTCTCGCGGAAGAGGGCGCTGTTGGCGTCTTCGCGGGAGCGGATCGGGTCGTCAATGATGATCAGGTTGGCCCCACGGCCCGTGACCCCACCGCCGCCAATACTTGCTGCGCGGAAGCTGCCCCCGCCGATGCACTCCCATTCGTCCTGGGCCTTAATACCCCCACCGAGGAGGCCGCGTCCTTTGGCGATGCGTCGCGCCTGGCGCGAGAAGAGATTGGCAAGGTCTTGGTTGTAGCAACCCAAGATCACCCGTATGCTCGGATCGCGATCCATGCGGTAGATCGGGTAGCGAATGGTGGCCAACTCCGATTTGCCGTGACGCGGGGGCAAGAAGAGCATCAGTTTGCGAATGTCGCCGCTGGTGATGCGATCCAACTGCTGCTGGATGTAGATCAGGTGCGGCCAGTCCCAGGTAAAATCGGGGGTCACCAACTGAAGCCACTCAGGAAGGGGAATACGTGCGACTCGCGCACGTACCCGCCGCGAGCGCTCGCGCTGCGCCCGTTCGCGCCATGCCTCCTGAATAGGGTTCGAGCGTGGGGTTGCTGGAGCCATACAACCTTCCTCCGGAGGCGAGCGGGAGAAGAGAGGAACCGGGGAACAGAGGAACCAGGGAACCGGGGAACAGAAAAACCGGGAACGCGATGGAGCGAGGGATCGCTCCATCGCGTTCCCGATCTAGCGATCTAGCGATCTAGTGATCTGGCGTTCTCGCGTTCTCGCGTTCTCGTGTATTCCCGCTTTCTGGCTTTGCGCCGCCACTTGGCGAGGGCGACGGGTGGAGCCCTGCGGCTATCTCGCGTTCGACCTTTTCGCGTTCGACCTTCTCCCGATACCAACGGGCTCGATAGGCTTTGCGGTGTTCGCGGTTCTCTGGGCGGGCGGCCCAATCGCGATAGCGGGCATGGGCGCGATCGCGGATCGCCGCCTGATGTTCGAGGCTCGTCTTTGCTTTCCAGCGTTGCTCGGCCTCGCGCCGCTTGTTGGTGCGACGGCGCTTCGCATCAGAGCGCCGATTGCTCGCCCGTTGGCGTTCGCGTTGCGCATCGGTGGGCATGATCCCCGCCGCACGCTTTGCCGCAATCCCCTCGCGCATGCGCTGGTTCTCGTGGTGGCGGCAGTAGGCGGCGTAGCGTCGGCCATCCTTGTAGCGCGCCGCCGCTTTGCCAGTCACCAAGCGGAACGCGCTCACCGGACGCCAACCTCCTTCGCTGCCATGCACCGGGTCGTTGCGACAGTCCGGGCAGACGCGTCGATCGTCGATCCGCGCAGCATAATCTGGCGGGCGGTAGGGTGCCTGTTCCTCATCGTCAGCGGGCAACGTCATCACCGAAACCTTCCTTTTCGTTCGACGCCCCCCACCCGTGATGTATGGGGGGGACAACGCAAACGCGCCGCCCCAGAACCTGGGACGGCGCGTGGTTCGCTGCCACACTCAGTATACTACGCTTGGCAAGCAGGCGACGGGTGAGGTGGAGCATGAGATGGTATGAGGAGCTAGAACACATACCCACCTCACACTTCATTCCGCATCATGACATCCGCTCAATACAGAATCTTCATGTGAACATTTTTTCTTTCTTATCACAGATCAAAATTACTATACGTAGTGTTTTTCATTTTTACATGGTATGTTATACTTGCATGCAACGAGTACACCGCATGGAAGCACCACCAAAGTGGCCAGCGTTTGGAATAGTACCAATGCCAAAATGAGGAGCCAGCCTTGAACACCATCCTCCGCAGTTTACACGTACTCCTACTCATGACCCTTGTGGCGTGCGGCCAAGCGACGGGAAGTCCGCCCACGGTTGAGCCTACCTCAGGAGTGATTATCGCTGAGGGTATTCAGCCTAGTGCAACCGTCATGCGCGAGCCGACCTCAACCATCCTGGCGGCGACACCAAGCCCTATTGCCTTGCCTGCGCCGACTGCTGCTCCCGAACCGACTGCTGCTCCCGAACCGACTGCTGCTCCCGAACCGACTGCTGCTCCCGTGGTCATT
>RSAS01000186.1:4534-13377 GCA_003934145.1 Candidatus Viridilinea halotolerans
TGCTGCTCCCGAACCGACTGCTGCTCCCGAACCGACTGCTGCTCCCGTGGTCATTGATGTGGCATCCGGTGAGGAAGCCCCACCCGCTTTGCTTACCCAGATCCAGGCTTTGCTGCAGCAGGCCGAGAACCTAGAGGCATTCCTAAAAGCGATCGGTTCGAATGTCCCCTTGACTGACGAATTACGCCAGCAAATGAACACGACGCTCGATCACCTAGAAGCCGAGGTGGCGACAAGCAAGGCGATCGTCTTGCCGGTGAGTAGTGCCCATCTGCAAGAGACTCTAGCATCCGCGCTCGAAGAGACGGAGATGGCGATCACGCTAACCACTGGTGGCTTACAGCATCCGGCGGGTGATACACCACGTCTGGGTCTCGCTCTGACCCGCATCCAACGAGCCATCACCGGGTTGCAAGCAATTCTGGCATCCCTGAACCCCATGTTTCTCAATCTGCCCACCGGCGACGGGATGACCATCGTCTTCACCAGTGCCGAACAGACGTACAGCCTGCGCACAGATCGGGGGCTGATCCAGCAGGTCGCTGCAACGCATATGTCCCCACTGGCCATAGGCGTTGATGGGACGCCCTACTGGGTTAGTATTGATGGCCCAATTCGTGATGAATTCAGCACGCCACCATTTCGGATTATGCAAGGTGGCAGTATGCAGCACTTGGCGAGTGAAGTACTCCACAGTACCAGTCTGTTCGATACGCAGTGGCAAGAGCCTACCGGCTCACCTGCCTATCTGACCCTGAGTCGTGATGGCACGCAACTCTACTTCGATGCTTGTACCTTTGGCCTTGGATCCTCATGCTTCTACTATGCGCTCGATCTGAACACTCAGCAACTCACCAAGCTATCCTTTACGAGCGTAACACCCGATAGGATCGCTCCTGATGGACAACGTGCGCTGCTCTTCCTCGACAACCCCCACTGGAACCCTGGCTCTGATACCCCCGGGTCTGACCTGCGCTATGGCTATTTTATCGAGGTGCAGGACAGCTGGAACTACGATCAGCTACCGCTCGCTTTTGATGTCCATGGCCTTGTCTGGCTCGCTGATGGCCGGTTCATTTACAGTGGTGGCCCCGAGGATCAGCCTAGCCAACTGATCCTCGCCAATCATGACGGCAGTACGGCACAGGTGCTGGTACACGATCTGCCCGCTACCTCGTTGCTGCTCGCCCCTGATGAGCAACAGATCGCCTACGTCAACCATAACTCTGGGGCGCTCACGCTGCTCAACTTGGCGACACTGCAAAGCACCACCGTGGCGACCTTGCCGAGTGATGCCATCTTGCTGGCCTGGCGGTGAGTTTGCAGATGGTAGCACGAATCTCGGATGTAAGCCGAGCATATTGTTACAACACACGCGAACCCAAGCGGCCACCGTGCCTACTCCTTAGGCGCATCCTCACCCCGCGCTGGCAGTAGGCGCGGCACGCCGGTGTGCGTCACCCGGGCCGGATCGCGTGGCACGAGGCATCCCTCGCGCTGGGCGCGGCGCCGCGCCTGTTGCCACGCTCGTAGCCCCTTGCCAATGTCTGGCCCAAGCTCACCAACGGGGCGCAGATCGCCATAGGCGTAGGCCACCCGTAGGCCCGCGCCGCAGCTCGGGCAGGTGGACGTGGACACCCGCTGGGCATCATCACGGTAGAACGCGAAATAACGCGCATGAACCCGCGTTTTGGTCTGGTTATGTTCGCCTGTCCAGACGGGGTGACCGCAGCAGTGATAGTACTTCATGAGGGGGCTTTCCATTGGGGCGTGTCGCAGCGCACGGGCGAGGTGCCCGTGCGCTACGGCGTCTACGTTTCTTACGGGAGGGAGGTGGCGTGCGCTGCCGCATCCTCTTCCCACGCGCAGGTGCATTCCCAGAAGGGCTGTAGGTCGCCCTCCTGGGAGCCGTTCCACCCACACCCGGCGCACGCGGGCTCGTCGGGGGACTGATAGAGCCACGTACTGATCCGCCGCTGGAGCGGCACGATCCACGCGAAGGCCTTGACTCCGACCACCTTCGCGATCCGCTTTCCTGCGTCTTGCCGGGCCATCGCCTCGCGGATCGGCAACAGGGACGTGAAGCATGTGCCCAGCCGCTGTTGCCCCTGATGCGAGAGGAGGTACCACACCGCCGCGTTCGCAACCGTGTTGACCCCATCGCTCAGGTAGCGGTGCGGGAACCGCCACCACGGGCCGTGCAGGTTGTTCCCGCAGCGCGGGCAGCGCTGCGCTTCTATGCAGACGCACGGCTCGCTGAAGGTCATGCTGCCGGGACTGAGGCCCGCTCCCGCCGGGCTCGGATCGTCCTCATAGCTCACTACGCCTGTCCCGCCACACACGCGGCAGTGATCCGGCCAACGCTGCGCATACGTGTCGTAGGGCCGACGGCGGGCCAGGCAGTTCGGGGTGTGCGGCTCGGCCTCATGAAGTGGCAGGGGCTGGAGGCGGCTGAGGGTGATCTGGATGGGCAGCCGACGCGTCCCCCACCGGGGACGCGTCGGCTGCATGTGAACGCTGATGGTGATCTGCATAGGCATCGGGTTTCTCCTCATCGGGATAGGTGGGCGTGGTGACCTGCGCAATACAGGCCACGAAATGGGCATACGCGGCATCGCCCAACAGGGCGATGCGCAACGCCACCCATTCGCTCAACCAGAAGCGGTTGTGCTCCGGTTCAGCAAAGGGGGCGAAGGGGGCCGCAGGCGCATCCGCAGACGCCTCCGCCGCGTGGCAGAGGCGCAACACGTCGGCGACCTGCCCGTCGTGCAGCGCGGCGATCTGGGCCAGTACCCGGGGATCGTGGGGGGGGCCAGCAGCACGGGGCATCAACAAACCTCCGTTCAGATGTTCAGTCCGCCTCGCCCGCCTCGCGCTGCAACACCACCCGCAGGCGCACCAAGGCGCGGTGTTGCAGCGCCTTGACGACGGGTGGTGTGAGGCCCAAGCGGGCAGCGGTCTCGGTAATCGTCGCCCCCTCTGTGAAGCGCCACGCAAGGACGGCGCGCTGGCGGGGCGACAGGCGTGCCAGCGCATCGGCGAGGTCGGGCTCGGTCAGCATGCGCTCGCCGACCGGCGGCTGCCCGTCGGCGACGTCAGGGATACGCACGGTGCGGCGGTGCGTCTGGCGGCGTTGCCAGTCAATCGTGCGCCCGTGGGCGATGCGGTAGAGCAGGGTACTCAGCGGAAAGCCCCGCTCTTCGTAGTCCGCCTGGAGTTCGAGCACGCGCACAAAGACATCCTGAAGGAGGTCTTCGGCGTCTTGGGGGTGTTCAACGCGCTGAAGGATGTAGCGCAAGAGGGCGTCGGCATCGTGCGCGTAGGCGTCGGCAATGATCGAGGCGACAGGGCGGCTCATCGTGCTCTCGCCGTCAGGCGTCGGGTGCCGCGCTGACCATGCATGCCGCCGCATGCACGGCCCACGGTACGAGGGCAACCCCACTGGGCCGGAAGGCCGTTGGTAGGGCGACGAGGCGCAGGACGACGGCGGTGGGGGGGGCGTCGGCCTTCTGGAAGACGAGCCGCCCATCAGGGTGGATGTGAATGACGCGGCAGACCCAGGTGTGCAAGACCCCGTGGTAGAGCACGAGGCTGCCCAGCGTCAATGGGGGCACGACCGCGCGTGCAGGTGGTGCCATGCGGCGCATGACGGCGGCAGCCCGTCCCTTGGCGGGATGGGCGTGAGAACGGAAGGGTTTCTGGTGCATCGTGGCCTCCAAAAAGCACCCAGAGCTACGCCGCGTCATCCTCATCGGATGGCGCGGGCGTCTGGGCGGGCGGTGGTGTGGCGACGGACGGGGACTTTGTAGACGTTGAGGAGGACAAAGGAATCGGCATCACGACGTGGATCTGTTCCCCGTGCAGGGTCTCGGGGCAAAAGACGCTCGGCCCATCTGGCCCGTGCAACGCAATCCTCAGCCAGCCGCTCCTATTCGCCCGCAGGATGTCCGTGAGAAAAGAGGCATTCAGGCCCAGCGCAGCATCCGGCCCCTCCACCTGAGCTTGCAGGCGGCTGCGGTTGTTGCCCGTTGGGGAGGCCACCTGAATCATCACCTGGCCATGCGTCTCGCCCTGCGGGGCCGCGCAGATCGCCAACTGCAACGGCAGCGGGTACGCATCCCCGCTCGTGAAGTAGGTAGCGAGGCGCACCGTATGGAACAATGCCTCCGCATCCACGATGGCCTGCGTCGATCCCGGCCCTGGGATCACCCGGTTGATGTCGGGGTAACGCCCATCAATCAGCCGCGACACCACCTCCGAGGTGGCGGTGTGGAAGAAGACGTGAGTGGCGTCGGGATTGACCGCGATGCTGATCTCCGATTCGCAGTCATGCAAGATGCGGATGAGGCTGGTGCAAGCCCACGTCGGCACGACCACGGTGTGCGCCTCCCCAGCCTGCGTCAGCGGCACGCGGCGCACCGCGAGGCGGTAGGTATCCGCCGCCGCCAAACGGATGTCGTGAGCACCGATCTCGAACATGACCCCCGTGAGAATGGGGCGGGTGTCCACTTTGGCCGTAGCGAAGATGACCTGACTGAGTGCCTCGCGCAGTACCGAGGCCGGCATCGTCGTGGCAATAGCGAGGTCGCCGGGGGTCGGCTGGCGTGGGAAGGAATCGGCCTCGATGCCGCACAGCCGATTGGTGAAGGGGCCCACGGTGAGATGGAGCATCTCACCGTGGGGCAGGCGTTCGAGAACGAGGGTATCCTTTGGCAGCGTGTTCACAATCTCACTGAGCAGCCGAGCGGGAACCGTGATCGCCCCGTGCGTCTCCACCTCAGCCTCCAACCAATGGGTGACACGGATCTCTAGGTTGGTGGCGGCGAGGCGGAGTTCGTGGTGGTCGGTGCTCAAGAGGACGTTGGCCAGCACGGGAAGCGAACTCTTCTCCGCGACGGCCAAGCTCACGGCGTCCAGGCCGCGCTTGAGCGCGGCCTGGGTACAACGAAGTTTCATAGCGTGGGTTCCTTGGGGGTCAGGTACCGCGACGAGTCGCTGAGGTCAAGCACCTTCAGCGCGGCAAGGTCGTAGTGGCCGTGAATGATGGGCGTAACGGGGCGAATCTGGCCTGCCACCGCCATCGTGCAGTCAAAGCGCGCCGCCCGGCTCAACAAGACGTAGCGCGGGAGATCGTCGGGCATCAGGATGCTGGCCCCTGGCGACGGGACGAGCATGCGTACCTGGTCGTGCAACACGCTCGCGTTGCGGGCAGGCTGAAAGAAGGCCTCACGAGCGAAATCGGCAGACTGCACGAATCGTCCAAGGCACACCCCGGAGCCCGTGCGGGAGAGCGCGTAGATGACCTGCAGTTCGTAGGTGAAGAGGCCGCAGCCCTGGAGCGCATCGGCAATCTGCTGCGCATCGCGGTCATCGGTGCGACAGCGCGGTTCCAGCGAGGCGGGCAGGTGAATGACAGGCAGGTCACGGCCCTCGCGGAGGGCAAGGGTGGCCCGGTGCTGACCATCAGCAATCACGGCGGTGCGCACCCCGGACGAAACGATAGAGACTTCCATCAGGTAGGCCGGCTGCATGCGGACGTGTGGCGGCAGGTGGGTGAGGTGCTGCGGATCGTGGCTGCACCCCGCGAGCAAGGATTCCAGATTGGCCCAAGGCAACCGTCGCACAGGACGGTTCTGGGCAAAGGCATCCATCTTGGCCTTCGCCCACGTACACGCGTGCGTCCCAACGCGAAAGGTGAAGGCTTCCGGCATCAGGATGCCAAGCGTGGCGAGGTGATGGGTCAGGCACTTGGAACAGGTCACGTCGGTACGCCCAATCTCTTGGGCAAGGCGTTGGTAGAAGCGCGGGAAACGGGGTTGCGTGAGCATTGTGTTTACGGGGAGCCAACCTCCAAAGCCCGGCCCCCGTAGTGGGTGCCGGGCTGATGAAAAACCGAGCGAAACGCCAACCACCCCGCCAACCACGCACGATGCGCAGGTGACGGGGTGGTTGGTTGTGGTGAAAAGGCCGAAGCGGAGCGCAGCACGAGCAAGGCAAACGAGGTGCCGGTAGCGTCACCGCATCGCCCGCAATGTCGAAATGACCTCCGTACGCTGGTCTGCGCTACGCATCATGCGTCGCAGACGCCGGAAACGCGAGGCGAGACTGCGCTACAAACGCCTCACAGAGCGAGAACTCAGCCTCACCCCCCATCGCCATATTGAGTGCCATCGTACTAAGCAGGAGACTCCGGTTCTCATCCGGAGTGCCTAGCAGCGCGTCCAACGCCTCATCCGGGCTAAACGCACCATTCATGAGCGCGAGAACGTGCGCCGCCTGATCATCAGTCAGCGTCGCCACAAGCGGCGCAAGGCGCGGGTCAAGCGGAAAGGGCTGCACGACGGTCTGCGGGGGAAGGGGCGTACCGTGATCTGGTGGAAAATCGGGCATCGCAAGGCCTCCAAAGGATGCAACAAAGGCGGCGAATCACAAATACCGCTCAGGCGTTGGCCTGAGCGGAAACGACGCGAACCGTGGCGTGGGATGGGCTCGTGCGGCCGTCGCAGCCTGCAACCGTCGGGTCGTGGCTGTCGCATACGATCTGAAATCGTGCGGTTGGCGCATCTGATTTCATAAGCGTATTGTACCACAACACACGCACACTGTCAAAAAAATATGTTCGTATACGCTCGTGGTATCACTCATCACCATCAAGCGCATTGAGAAAGAGACTGACTTGACCCCAACGCTCAACATCGGTGTCCAAGCGCCGTAGCACCTCAACGGCCTTGGTTGCGGTGACCAACAGTACAGCGGGCGGGAGGTTGAGCACCTTGCCCACGTCAAAGAGTTGGGCCACGCGCAAGCCGCGTCGTCCGGCCTCATAACTGGCCAGCGTCGCCGGTGACCAACCCCAGGCGTACCGCCAACTCATGCTGGGTCAGCCCGGCGCGTAGGCGGGCCTCACGCAGCAACGTGCCAACCTGTTGGTCGCCAACATCAATGGTTGCACCCTGACGCATACGGCCCTCTCAATCTAGGGGTAGTGAATCCTGGGCGGGGAGATCAAGATCTTCGCCGGTAAGGGTTCATGAAAATATACATTTCCCCCAGCTTGCGTTTATGGGCGGACAGACTATTTGCTCCGTAAGGCCACGGATAGGCTCTTTGCCATAGATGGCCCTCGCGCCCATGCCCCTCTCCCGTGACGTGGGAGAGGGGCATGGGCGCGAGGCTTGGCGTTCCAATTCCGCTTGCCCCCATTGGAACGACATAGCCGCCGAGCGTGTGCGCGCCATTGCGGTCAATTTGACTGCGATGAAGCGCAACCAGCGTCGGTACGTGAGGGGATGCAAGATGGGGCACGGAGTGTGTGTCTTGAAATGACGCCTTTGGTGAAGATAAAGTACCCATCATTGTCTGATTCAGTAATGAAAGATCAAAGAAGAAGTGCGTATAATTGGGTTTATGTTTAATTTCACGTTACCTACCGCGCATTTCATCGGTGGCGTTCATTTTAGTAAGAGGCAACGATGCTGATCTGCAAAGACGGGTGTGGTGTGGAAAACCCCGACACCGCAACCCTATGTCAACACTGTGGGCGCAGCTTGCGCTTAGCCTTACGTGTACACAACCCCGGCACGATGGTTCGGATATATCAGATTCGGCGCGTCATTGGCTGGGGAGGAAGCGGGGCGGTGTACGAGGCCGAAGATACCCGACAGCCTGGCAGTCGGGTCGCGCTAAAGGAGTGCTTTGATCCATCCGTGATAGCCAACGGTCAGTCCGAGTTCGCCGTATTGCGCCAGCTTCAACACCCCTACCTGCCACGCTATGAGGAACGGTTTGTTGAGCAGGGCAATGGCTATGTGGTGCTTGAGTTTATCCCTGGTCAAAGCGTAGAAGAGATGCAGAAGGCTGCAGGAGGGCCACTCCCCGAACAGCAGGCTCTCGGCTTCGCATTCCAGGTATGCGAGGCGCTGGAGTATCTGCATGGACAGCATCCGCCACGGATACACCGCGATATCAAACCAGCAAATATTCGTCTCGCCGCTGATGGGCTGATCAAGCTTGTGGATATTGGTCTGTTCAAACAGGGAACCGATACGGAGCGAGCCTCCCGAATGGGCATGCTTCCAGCGTACACCCCGATTGAGCAGCACCCACTTTCGCCGGGATCGACTGACCAGCGGAGCGACATCTATAGCCTAGGTGCCACTCTTTACTTTCTGCTGAGCGGTACCGTTCCCATTTCATCGTTTGAACGCATCAAGACTCCGCAGAACGATCCACTCGTTCCGTTAGACCGCCTGAATCTGACGATCTCACCTCATTTGACACAGGCCGTGCGCAAAGCGATGAGTCTGAGGCCAGAGAATCGCTACCATACTATCGGGGCATTCAAGCAGGCACTGATGAATCAGCAGCCGGTAGGTCGTCCATCCCGACCTCTCCCCGCAGGGAAACGCCCCTCATCTCTGTCAATCTTCCTGATGAGCGGAGTAGGCATCGTCTTTCTATTTGCTCTGTTTGGTGTTATCGCATTGGCTGCTCAAATCTGGACAACTGGCACGATCCCGATGGCGTTATCAGCGACTGCGACGCCAATAAGTCCACCCACCAGCACACCAACGCCTGTCGTTCCCATCATTCGTCCCGCCAATGTAGCACAGGTGCGTGAACTCAATCGCCTTGGAAAAGGCACTATCAGTACGGTTGCCTTCGCACCGCACCAACGCATGCTCGCTGTGGCATCGAGCCTTGGCATCTATTTCTATGATAGCCAGACTTTTACCGAGATGCGTTTTATCGAAACAGATATTCGAGTGAACAACATTGCATTTGCCCCTAAGACATGGTTCATAGTTACTTTACAGTTTGGCGTTACGCCGCCTGCGCCAGCG
>RSAS01000791.1 GCA_003934145.1 Candidatus Viridilinea halotolerans
TGCTTCGCTGCGCTCAGCATGACGATAATGCGGACAATTCAATCGCAATTGGTATCAGGCCGACGCAGTTCATGGGCGGACAGCAAAGGTGTACGCCATCTTGCAAGAACCGCATCACAACGCCAAGAATCTCGACATCTTCGCCCCCTCTCCCGCTTGCGGGAGAGGGGGAAGGGGGGTGAGGGTCAACGAGCGCATCCCCATCAGGAATTTGTAGGTACATGCACAAGAATTCTGTCCACAGCGACCCGTCGGCGGCAAACTGGCGTTTGCCGCGGTGTGGCCCGCCGACGAAGGGCACCGCCGCAAAGCCGCCCGCCTGATGAAAGTACTCATAGACGTAGTGGGCATCGTAGGCCGCATCCCACGTCCCAAAGCGCGGGCGGCGACCCAAGCGCGCTTCGACCTGCGCCATCAGCGGCGCGAAGTAGGAGGGGTCCGACTCGTTGAAGGGGCGCGTGCGCTCGGCCAACACCACCTCGGTGTCATCGGGCAAGCGCGTGGCCACCACGCCAGAAGCGTAGCCCCACAAGACATCCACCCCCACATGAATCGTCTTCGCCGGCTTGGCATCCGTCGTCGGCGCGGGATGGTCATCCCCGTCACCCGACGAGCTATTCTGCCGCTTCTTGACGCCCAGTTTGCAGTCGGGGTCACCGCTGGGCTGACGATTCTTGTCGAGCCGCCCCTCCTTAATATACTGCTTGGGATTATTCTCCTCGACCCACGCCAGGATGGCTTGCGTATCACCCGCGATGAGGTCGCCAAAGGTCTCCCGCTCTTCCGGCGGGAGCGACAGGCGCAGTTGCTGAACGGTGGCATCGAGCAGAAACTGCATCACGCCATTGGGCAAGGTGCGCAGCACGCGGCCAAACTGACGGCGCGAGGGGACGGTCGCCGCCACATCGAAGCCAAACGGCGCACGCGGATCGGCCACGCGCGTAAAGCCGAGCCAATAGACGAGGGCCGGATGCTCGATGAGAAAGGCACGCAAGCTCGACATGTAGCGCTTCTCCTCGTGCAACTTCACCAAAAAAGCCGCAACGAACGGCGCGCGTTGCTCGGGCGCCGGGCCAGGATAGGGCCGGTCGGTCGGACGTTCGGGAAAGGTCTCCCAAGGCAACGAGCCAAGCAGCGCCCGATACTTCTGCACCACCGGGTCGCGTGCTACCCAATCCGGCAACGGCGCTTCGGGATGCAGCAACGGACACGGATCGACGGACGCAGCGACGGGCGGGGCGACGGACGCAGCGACGGGCGCCGCGACGGACGCAGCGACGGGCGCCGCGACGGGCGGGGCGACGGGCGGGGCGACGGACGGGCCATTGAACGAAGCAAACCAACGGCGGAAGGGTGCCACCAGCCGCTTGAAGAAAGTCACCGGATAGGCTACCATAGAGGTACTCCAGATCGCGGCGGGTGGTGGATTGAACAACTCATCCTACCGCATCTGGAGCACCTCTGTACAGCAGATCATCTGTTTCATTTGGGTGTGACCAAAATGTGTAGGTAGGGGGTGCGGGGGAACCTGGTTCCCCCGCATTCCCCCTGTCCGGCAGGGCTGTAGGGCACCGCCCTACAGATTCCAGTCACACCCGTTTCATTTCACCCCGAAGCGCACCAACGTCGCTAAGCGACGCCCGATCCAGCGGCAGCGACGCGAATCTTATGTTCTGTTCCGCTGTGCGCTGAACCGGCGTCGGCCCGCGACGCCAGTTCAGCGCACAGCGACGTGAATCTTATGTTTAGTGAGCCCCTCAATCCAGCATTTGAAACATAGCCCTCCCTGGCGCTTGCTGCCTTACACGCACGACCCCGCCGCGCTCGCGTTGGCGCGGGGTGACGCGCTGCTGGCGGGTTTGGCCCACAGCGGCGCGCCGGCGCTGCACTGGTATGGGGCGCAGCGCATGGCGTTGATCATTGGCTCGGGGCAGCGTCTGCACGAGCTTGATGGCGCGGCGTTGCAGGCGGCGGGGGTGACGCTGCACCGCCGCGCTTCCGGGGGGACGGCGGTGCTCTTTGCGCCGGGTATGCTTATGCAGGATGTGGCGCTCCCCGTGGGGCATCCGCTCTACCGCAGCGACGTGACCGCCTCGTATGCCTGGCTGGGCGCAGTCTGGTTGGAGGCGTTGACGCACGTAGGGCTGACTGATCTGAGCCTGGTGAGCGTGGCGGCGGCGCGATCCGACGGGCAGCAAGCCGATCCCTTGGTGCGGCGGGCCTGTTTTGGCGGACGTTCGCCCTACGAGGTGCTGGCGGGCGGACGCAAACTGGTGGGTTTTGCGCAGGTGCGTCGTCGCGCCGGGGCGCTCTTTCAGGTCGGCCTCTACGCTACGTGGCCCGGCGCGCAACTGGTGGACTTGTTGGCGTTAAGCCAGGAAGAGCGCGTGGCAACGGTGGATGCATTGGCGACGCGTGTCGTTGGACTACACGAGCTCACGCCCACGCCACCGCCCCACGCGGCGCTGATGGATGCCTTTGCGGCGGCATTGGCCCAACGCCATGGCGTCGTACTCGAAGCAACGCCATGGATGCCGAGTGAAGAGGTAGCTACGCAGGCGGCATTGGATCGCTTTGCAGCGACGAAGCCAGGATGACGCGAGGACGCGAGGACGCGAGGACGCGAGGACGCGAGGACGCGAGGACGCGA
>RSAS01000392.1 GCA_003934145.1 Candidatus Viridilinea halotolerans
GGTTCCCGCACCTCCGCCGGATGGGTGCGCACGGGAACCGGGTTCCCGCACCTCCCCGGATGGGGGCATGGGGGAAAACCTGGTTTTCCCCCAACTACAGTATACCAAACGAGCCACTTCACAAGCCCCGTATAATGGGAGAACAGGATCTTTGACAACAAGCCAAAGGATGGGCCGGATGCAAGAATATTTTGAGTTTAGCTTAGGGGCGCGCGTGCTCTTCAAGGCGGGGTTGGCCAAGGAATTGGACGGCGTGTTGGAAGAATTGGGCGTCCAACGCGCGTTTGTGGTGGCCGACAAGGGTGTTGTGGCGGCGGGTCTGCTCAATCCGGTGCTGGAGGGGCTCAGTCGCTGCGTCGAGGTGGTGGGGATACTTGATGATGTACCGGCCAATTCCTCGGTGCGTGTAGTAGCGGCGGGCGCGGAGGCAGTGCGTGAGGCTGCCAGTGATGTAATTATTGCCATCGGCGGCGGCAGCCCCCTCGATACCGCCAAGGGCATGCGCCTGCTCGCCACCTACGGCGGCACCATCGCCGACTACGAGGGCTATAATGTCATTCCCGGGCGGCTTATGCCCATGATTGCCATTCCCACTACGGCGGGTACAGGCAGCGAAGTTACTTCAATTGCAGTCATTTTGGATGAAGAAGAAGATCGTAAAATCTCATTGGTGAGTCGCTATCTCTATCCCGACATCGCCATTCTTGACCCTGAATTGACGCTCAGTTTACCCCCGCGCCTCACGGCGGCTACGGGGATGGATGCACTTTCACATGCTATTGAGACATATGTTTCAACTGAAAATAACCCCTTCAGTGACAGCCTCGCCTTAGCGGCGATTGATATGGTCGCCACCCACCTGCGCGATGCAGTACAAATGGGCAGCGACCTTGAGGCGCGCGGCAAGATGCTCTTGGCCTCTGCAATGGCGGGTTTAGCCTTCACCAACAGCCTTTTGGGCGTCGTGCATGCGATCGCCCACGCGCTTGGCGGCAAATACCACATCCACCACGGCACGCTCAACGCGCTCATTCTGCCCTACGCCATGCAATTCAACAGCGCCGTCGCCCCCGAACGCTACGTGCGCATCGCCTGGGCTATGGGCGTCCACGCTGGCGGGCGCAGCGACAGCGAGGTGATTGCCGACGGCGTGAGCGCCGTGCGCACCCTCGCCGCCGACTGCGGCCTACCCATCCGTCTGCGCGACCTCGACGTGCCCGCCGCGGCCCTGCCCGAACTGGCAGCCCTCTCGGTCGTCGAGCCTGCCATCTTCAACAACCCACGCAGCGCCAGCGAAGAGGAGTTGTTGGAGTTGCTTCAAGCCATGTGGTAGGGAAGAACAGAGGAACAGAAAAACAGAAGAACAGTGGAACAGGAGAAGGTTCCTAGCTGAAACTGCATTGGAACGCCAAGAATCTCAATACCTTATGACCAACCCCAACATCTACCTTATCGGACTGACTGGCGGTATCGCTTGCGGCAAGAGTACCATCGTGGCGATGCTCGCAGCACTGGGCGCACGCACCATTGATGCCGACCGCGTTACCCACACGTTGCAACAGCAGGGCACGCCCGTCTATCGGCAGATCGTAGCCACCTTTGGCCCAAGCATCGTCGGGCCGACCAAAGCCATTGATCGACGCAAGCTGGGGGCGCTGGTCTTTAGCGATCCCGCAAAATTGCGCCAGCTCGAGCAAATCGTTCACCCAGCCGTCCAGACCGAAATCCGCCAATTTATCAACACCGCCGCCCAAAGCGGCGGTTACGCCACGCGCCTTGGGCGGCTGAAGCGCCCGGTGGTGGTAATTGATGCCATCAAGCTGATTGAGTCGGGCTGGATCGCCGCATGCGACCAAGTGTGGGTCGTTACTAGCCCGCGTGAGGCGCAGATCGAACGCCTCATGAGCAATCGTGGCATGGGCCACGAAGAGGCCATCAAGCGTATTGATGCCCAGCTTCCACAGGCAGAGCGCCTCGCCCACGCCACCGTGGTGATTGACAATAGCGGCGATCTCAACGCGACGCGCGCCCAGGTTGATGCGGCGTGGCAACATGTGATGCAGGCCAACCAGTAAAGTGGGACAAAAGTTGTAGACAGCGCCGCGCAAATCTAGTAATCTGTCTACGAAACACCTATCCGTTGAGACGCTGAAGGAGACACTTGTGCCGTACATTATTGCTGAGTCCTGCATTGGAACCAAAGACGCTGCGTGCGTGGCCGTGTGCCCGGTAGATTGCATCTACGAGGGCGAAGATCAGTACTACATCAATCCCGATGAGTGCATCGATTGTGGCGCATGCGAACCGGAGTGCCCGGTCGAGGCCATTTTCGCCGACGACTCGGTGCCCGATGCGCAGAAGAGCTTCATTGAGAAGAACCGCAATTTCTTTGGGGCGTAACCAGCTTTTTGGTTGCTAAAGGGCGGTTTGGCGGAACGAAGTTCCGCCAAACCGCCCTTTTTTTGTGAGTTGTGGTGAGCGGCTTCGCCGCTAGGGCCACGTCAAAGGTTGGGGTTGCGCCCCCGCGCCCCCGCCGGAGGTGACATTGACGTAGCCCCAAAGCAGATACTGCTGGTTTATTCGGCTAGCGGCATGGGAGCGAGGGCGTCCCGCCCTCGTAGCCCACACGAGGGCGGGACGCCCTCGCT
>RSAS01000606.1 GCA_003934145.1 Candidatus Viridilinea halotolerans
ATCCGTGACTTGCCGAGCGAATGTTCTGTCCGCCCTTAAACGCAAGCGGGAGAGGCGGTGCCCTGAGCTTGCCGAAGGGGGCCAGGGGGTGAGGGCTGTACCGTTGTGATGGGGGCGAACGAGGAAATGCCAATATGTTGATTGCCCCGTTGCTTTGTCACCCTGAGTACTCAATGGCCCGCAGGCCAGTGGCCTGTGAGAAACAAAAATTCTGTCACCCTGAGCGCAGCGAAGGGTCTCTCGTCAGTCGAAAAGAGATGCTTCGCTGCGCTCAGCATGACAGACTGCTGGGATGCTTAAAAGTTTCCGCTTCCCTATTATTCACGCATCCCAGAAGGTAATGCACAGATTTATGTAATGGACAGCGATGGCAGTAACCAGATCAATCTCTCCAATAACAATTATTCGGATGATGCTCCAGAATGGTCGAACAACGGAGAATTTATCATATTTAGATCAAACAGAGACGGAAATACTGAGATTTATATCATGGGCGCCGCTGGTGGTAATCAGAGAAACCTAACTAATAACCCAGCTTCAGATGACTTCCCCACTATATCCCCTGATGATAATTACATTGCCTTTGCTTCGGATCGCAATGGAAATCGAGATATTTATACTATGCGTATTGATGGCAGCTATCTTCAGCAACTCACGTTTCACCCGAGCGAAGATACCGAACCGCTCTGGTCGTGGCGTTAGGGGAAGGATACTTCAGTTTGGGAAAGCCCCTGTCACCCTGAGCGAAGCGAAGGGTCTCTCTTCGGCGAGAAGAGACCCTTCGCTTCGCTCAGGGTGACAAAGCAACGGGGCAATCAATAAAATCCGCTTCCCTAACTGTCATACTGAGCGAAGCGAAGTATCTCTTTTGGTTACGACAAGAGACCCTTCGCTTCGCTCAGGGTGACAAGTACGAACCTATACCTCCCTCCTCCCTCCTCTCCCCTCTCCCCTCTCCCCTATTCCCTCTCCCCTCTCCCCTATCCCCTAATCCCATGCTCCCCACCCCACGCCTGCTTATGCTCCTCTTAGGGGCCGTACCCTTGATTGCGCTGGCGGCTTGGGCACCAGGGTTGATCTGGTTGGCGGTGCTCTATGTGTTGCTCGTGGTGGGCTTGGCGGTAACCGATGCTTTCTTGGTAGTACGCCCGCAGCAGCTTGAGATCGAACGGCTCCATGAGCCGCGTCTCTCGCTCGGGGCTGAAAATTTGATTACGCTGCTCTTGGCGAATACGACACCGCGGACGGTGCGCTTTGCGCTACGCGATGAGCATCCCCACGAGTTTGTCGCGGATGTCCAGTTTCTACAGGGCACTATTGCGCCCTATGCGGTGGCTGATGCACGTTACCACCTGCGCCCGCCGCGCCGTGGCGATTATGCCTTTGGCGATCTGACGGTGCGTTTCAGTGGCCCGTTGGGCGCCGTGGTGCGCCAAGTGCGCTACCCGCTCGCTGCGCCGCTCAAGGTCTACCCCAATATTTTAGAGTTGCGCAAATATGATCTGATGGCGCGCAAGGGCCATTTGCACGAATTGGGCTTGCGCATCTCCCGGACACGCGGGCCGGGCGGCGAGTTTGAACGCCTGCGCGACTATACCGCCGATGATGAGTTCCGACGCATCAATTGGAAGGCGACAGCGCGCCGTGGCAAACTCATCGCCGCCGAGTATGAGACCGAACGCAGCCAACACGTTATCTGTGTGCTCGACTGTGGCCGCCTGATGGCCCCGCCGGTGGGTGAGTTGATGCGGCTCGACTATGCGGTCAATACGGCGCTGATGTTGAGTTATGTGGCCGGTTTGCGCGGCGATCACGTTGGTCTGCTCGCTTTTGCCGACGATGTGCGCAGTTATGTCGCCCCGCGCCGTGGCAAGCCGCAGTTTCAGGCCATTCTTGAGGGACTCTACAATCTGCAACCCGAGCCGGTCGAGGCCAACCACGGCGCGGCGTTGGAATACCTCGCCCGTCGCCAACGCCGCCGCACCCTGATCGTCCTCTTCACCGACCTAGCCACCCCAGAGACCGCCGGGCCGCTGGTGAGCCACCTGACGCGCTTGGCGCGCCACCATCTGCCGCTCTGCGTTACGGTGAGCGACCCCTTCCTCAGTCGGGCCAGCGGGCAGCCGATCCGCGACAGCAGCAGCCTCTACGAGCGCGTGGTGGCCGAAGGGCTACTCGACGAACGCCGCGCCCTGCTCGATCGCCTGCAGCGCGGCGGCGTCCAAACCGTAGACGTACCCGCCGACCGCCTCAGCGTCGGGGTGGTAAACACCTACTTGCGCCTGAAGGCACAGGGACGCCTATAACTCCCCACGGCAGAGGAAGCAATAATCTGCGTAATCTGCCTTTGCGTCAAAAAACCCGTCTTATCTGACAGGTACTGAGGCCATGCCCCCGAAAAATCCCCCCTTCCGACGAGGGTTCGGGGGCATGGCCCCCGAAAAATCCCCCCTTCCGACGGGGGGGCGGGGGCATGGCCCCCGAAAAATCCCCCCTTCCAATGGGGGTTCGGGGGCATGGCCCCCGAAAAATCCCCCCTTCCGACGGGGGTTCGGGGGCATGGCCCCCGAAAAATCCCCCCTTCCGACGGGGGGCGGGGGCATGGCCCCCGAAAAATCCCCCCTTCCAATGGGGGGGCGGGGG
>RSAS01000285.1 GCA_003934145.1 Candidatus Viridilinea halotolerans
GCCATCAGCAAAGACCTGTGAGGTCTATGCTCTCCCTTATTTGACAGGTATTGGGCCATGCCCCCAAGCCCCCAGCCGGACGGGGCCGTTGGCTGAGCTTGTCGAAGCCAACACGACACAACCAAGAAAACTGCTACCCCTCAGCCACCGGAAAGAGTATGGTGATCGTGCTGCCCACGCCGGGGCTACTCGCGACAAGGATGGCGCCACGGTGGCTGCGCACCACACCCATCACCGTGGCGAGGCCGATGCCGCGTCCGTAGTCTTTGGTAGTGAAGAAGGGTTCAAACATGCGCTCAACGGTGGCGGCATCCATACCACTACCGTCGTCGGTGACGCTGAGGTAGACGAAACGGCCTGCCTGGATGTTGCGCTCGACGCGGTTGGCGACAAGTTCGGTGCCGTTGTACTCACGCGTACCGGTAGTGAGGATGATCGCGCCGTCTTCGGCGCTGATCGCTTCGGAGGCGTTGGTGATGAGATGAAGTACCGCCTGCTGAATCTGGTGGTTGTCGCCTTCGATGCGTGGTAGATCAGGAGCGAGGCGAAGCTGGATGTTGGCGTGGCGCTTGAGTGAGATACGCACGATGGTGACCATCTCTTCGACCAATTGCGAGAGATTGAAGGGGCGCAGCGTAACGCTGCCTTTGCCCGAGTAGGCTTGGAGTTGGCGCGTCAGGTCGGCGGCGCGCCGCGTGGCCCGTTCGGCATCGCCGAGCGGCGCTTGCGCCGGGTGATCGTCGTCTAGGTCGAGGCGAGCGAGATCGAGGTTGCCAATGATCGACATCAGAAGGTTGTTGAAGTCGTGGGCGATACCGCCCGCCAAGACACCCAGGCTCTCCAATTTTTGCGTATGCAGCATCTGGCGTTCGAGGGCGAGGCGTTCGCGTTCGGCTTGGTAGCGCAGCGTAATGTCATTGAAGACCACAATCTGACCCAGCAGTCGCCCCTGCTGATCGTTGAGGGGCGTGCGCAGGATCTCGTAAGCCTGGAGCGGTTCGCTGCACAACTCAAGTTCGAGCCGCCCTTCGCCGCTTTGGCTACAGAAACTGGCCAATGGGGGCCACGCCGCCAGACTTTCGGCTGCAAGCAAGCCCAGTTTGGGCTGAAACGCCGCCCCCAGCACGCCCTGGGTCGCTTGGTTCAAATCGGCAATGCGCCCTTGGGTATCGAGTACGAGCACAGGGTTGCGCAGCCCCTCAAAGAGCGAATTGCGCGCAATTGGGCTGAGATCGAAAAGGCCAAAACGAAACAGGGCAATGGTGACGAGCACGCCGGTGGCGGTGAAGCCAAAGGGCGAGAGATCGAGGTTGGGCCAAGGGCTCATGCCACTGAGATAGATCACATTCATCACCAGGGGCAGACAGGCCGACATGAGCATTAAGGTGACCTGTTGGCGGTAGAGGTTGGGCGTATGAAGCCAGAGGCGTGCCAAAATGAGTGCCCCCGCGAGGATGGCGAGGTAGGAGTAGAGTGTGTGTACCCAGTACCATGGGCCGGGCGTCAGGACGAGGAGTGAAATGGGGCCATCAAAAGCCACGCGCAGATCGCGGTAGTAGAGGAAGTGCCAGCGCTCATTAGTCGCGTTGAGCAGCAGAGTAATGCTGGGCATCACAAAGAGTGCCGCGTAATGGTGGCGCTTGAGTTGGCCGCCCATGCCGCTGTAGTGCAGCGTAAAGAGCAACCAGAGCACGGGGGTGGCGACAATGCCAACATATTGCACAACGACCCAGGTGCGCATAAGCGCCACGTCGCTGCTGGCCAGTTCGCCGGCGTAGCCCAACGACCAGAAGGTGAGCGCGGCCATGAGCAGCACAAAGATCCGTCCACCCGCATCGCGTTGGCGACGCCACACAAAAAAGGCCAGCAAGAGCGAGATCGCGGCAGTGACGATAAGGCTCAATGCGTAGGGATTCAGCGTCATGGCGGGCTTCCTGGGTAGGCGTGATCAGAAGGCGCGGTATGTGCCTCCTCTATGCCATTGTACACCCTATATTTTCTTTTGTTGCGTGTTGAAGGCTGCGCCTTCAACACGCAACCGGGAAGGTTTTTTTCGGGGGAGGCTGTGCCTCCCCCGTGCCCCCACCCGTGCGTGAGGCTTCACCGCCAAAAGGTTTTTTTTCGGGGGAGGCTGCGCCTCCCCCGTGCCCCCACCGGAACGCGCAACTTGGGGCGCGGGGGCACCGCCCCCGAAGAATCGCCCCGTCCGTCGGGGGCGCGG
Source organism: Candidatus Viridilinea halotolerans (assembly GCA_003934145.1). Taxonomy (GTDB): domain Bacteria; phylum Chloroflexota; class Chloroflexia; order Chloroflexales; family Chloroflexaceae; genus Viridilinea; species Viridilinea halotolerans. The sequence continues at coordinate 2,222 of RSAS01000285.1, forward strand.
GGGCATGGCCCCCGAACGTCTCCCGTCCGTCGGGGGCGCGGGGGCGAAGCCCCCAAAAAACTCCCCCAAGAGAACTTTGTAACGCATCGATGTATGCTAGAATTGGCGTGGCTTGCAAGCAATAAGGTCAATGGACGACAAAACTTATGTTTACTACGGTGTTGATTGCGAATCGCGGTGAGATTGCGCTGCGCGTGATGCGCGCGTGTCGTGAGTTGGGTCTACGTACGGTGGCGGTCTATTCCGAAGCCGACCGCGATGCGCCACATGTGGCGTATGCCGATGCGGCCTATCTGTTGGGGCCAGGGCCTTCGTCCGAGAGTTATTTGAACATTCCACGACTGATTGAGGTGGCCCAGCAGTCTGAGGCTGGGGCGATCCATCCGGGTTATGGTTTCCTCGCCGAGAATGCTGAGTTTGCCCGCGCCGTCGCGGCGGCGGGGATGGTCTTTGTTGGCCCGCCGCCCGAGGCGATGGAGCGTATGGGTGGTAAGACTGCAGCCCGCAACGAGGCCACCAACGCCGGGGTGCCGGTGGTGCCCGGTACGCTTGAAGCGCTTGAGGATCTAGTGGAGATCGAACGGCTGGCCGGCGAGTTTGGCTACCCGATTGCGATCAAGGCGGTCGGTGGCGGTGGCGGACGCGGCTTGCGTGTGGTGCGCTCGGCGGCTGAGATTGCCGATGCCTTCGCTAGCGCCCGTCGTGAGGCCGAGACGGCGTTTAAGAATGGCGCACTCTATGTCGAAAAGTATCTGCCTTCGCCGCGCCATATCGAGATTCAGATTCTGGCCGATACCCATGGCAATGTGGTTCACCTTGGTGAACGCGATTGCTCGGTGCAGCGCCGCCACCAGAAGTTGATTGAAGAAGCGCCCTCGCCCGCACTGAGCGCTGAGTTGCGCGCCGAGATGGGGGCCGCTGCCGTGCGCCTCGCCAAGTCGGTGGATTATGTGGGTGCCGGTACGCTGGAGTTCCTCTTCCAGGATGGCCACTACTACTTCCTGGAGATGAATACGCGCATTCAGGTTGAGCATACCGTTACCGAGATGGTCTATGGTGTTGATCTGGTCAAGGGCCAGTTGCGCATCGCGCAGGGCGAAGTCCTTTGGCTCAAGCAGGCCGAACTGACGCCGCGTGGCCATGCGATTGAGTGCCGCATTAACGCCGAGGATGCGTTGCACAATTTCCGCCCCGCGTTGGGTACCGTTGGGGCCTACCGCGAGCCGTCGGGCTTGGGGGTGCGTGTGGATAGCGGCGTGCGTGCCGACTATACGATCCCTCAGTTCTACGATTCGCTCTTGGCCAAGCTTGTCGTCTGGGCCGAGACGCGCCCTGAGGCGATTGCGCGTGGCCTACGCGCCCTCGCCGACTATGAGATTGGTGGCGGCGTCGTCACGACGATCCCCTTCCATCGGGCGGCGTTGGGCCATCCGGTCTTTGCCAAAGGCGACCTGAGTGTCAACTTTATCGCCGAGAATCCGGAGTTGATCGAGACGGCGCGCAGTTTCACCCCCGCTCCGCCGGAGCCGGTCGAGGGCGAAGAGGTGGGCGAGCCGCGTAACTTCACCGTGGAGGTGAATAGTCGCCGCTTTGGCGTCAAGGTCTTTGGCGCGGGCATGGCCGTGGCGGTGGGCGCACCGGCGGCGAAGGGCGGCAATGGCAAGCGCCCGATCAACAAGACGAAGAAGTCCCGTCTGGGGCCAAAGGTAGACGGCGTGATCAGCCCCATCCAGGGCCGCATCACCGCCGTGCGCGCCAAGGGCGGCCAGCAGGTCGAGGCGGGCCAAGTGCTCTTTATCGTTGAAGCGATGAAGATGGAGAACGAGATCACCGCCCCCCACGCGGGCACCATCGGCGAGGTCAAAGCTGCCGAGGGCGTAACCGTTGAGGCCGGCGCGGTCTTGGCGACGTTTGCCGGCGCGTAGCGCGGTGCGCGTGCCACGGAGTGGCCCTCACCTCCCTACCCTGAAGGGCGGACAGAACATTGAATCTAGGCGCCACGCATAGGTGATGGGGAAGCCACGGATGGCCCTCACCCCCTGCCCCCTCTCCCACGTTGTGGGAGAGGGGGGAAGGCATCGAGATTCTTGGCGTTGCAATGCGATCCTTGCGAGGCGACGCATACTTTGCGCCTTTGTCTTAGAGAACCCGTCCCTATTTGATAAGCATTGTCCCATGGCCATCCCCATGCTCACCTTGCGGCCAGCGCAGGCCACCGATGGCCTCGCGCTGGCCGCGCTGATTGTGCAACTCTTCCAGAGCGAAATGCCGGGGGTCTTGCGCGGCGCGCCGGATGCGCAGGTGGCGCTCTTTCGCTACATGCTTGAACATGAGTTGTTGAGCGGCGTCACGGGGCGCTATTTAGCATTGAACGAACAGGAGCAGGTCGTGGGCACGGCCAGCCTGCGCCTCGGCACCGATAGTGCCACAGTGCCCTTACCGCGCCACCTGCTGGCGGTGCTGCGCCGTTCATTGGGCCTAGGCGATAGTCTGCGCTTTGCGGTGGCGCTGCTGCGCGGCTCGCTCAGTGGCGAGACGCCGCTGCGTCATGGTGAAGGCTACATTTATAGCGTGGTGGTAAATGGTGCGCTACGCGGCCAGGGTGTAGGGGGCATGATGATGGCGCAACTCGAAGCTACCGCCCGCGAAGCGGGCGTACACGAAGCCCTGCTGCGCGTGCTGCTCACCAACCGCCGCGCTCACAACTTCTACCTACGCCAAGGCTACCAGGTGATCGCCCAACCCGCCGCGTGGGTGCGCTGGTTCGGTGCGCCGAGTGTGCTGCTTAGGAAGCAGATATAATCCTTCAAAATTAGGGAGGGGTTTTTGGGGAGGGCTGCGCCCTCCATGCGCATGGGTTTAAGGGGCCTGCGGCCCCTTAAACCCCGCCGGAAGGGGAATTTTTTCGGGGGCCATGCCCCCGAACCCCCGCTGGGCAGGGGGGATGCTGCGGGGGCCATGCCCCCGCACCCCCGCTGGAAGGGGAAATTTTTCGGGGGCATGGCCCCCGCCCCCCCGTCGGCAGGGGGGATGCTGCGGGGGCCATGCCCCCGATCCCCCGTCGGCAGGCCCGCCAGAGGCTTACGTTCATGCGTAGGGCTGCGCCATCCCCGCAAACCCCTCCCCTTCCCTACCCCACCAGCACCTCGCGCACCCGTTGCGCTAGGGTGGTAAGCGCGTAGGGTTTGGGCAGAAACTCGATGCCCGCTTCGAGGATGCCGTGGTGGACGATGACGTTGGCGGTGTAGCCAGAGGTGAAGAGTACTTTGATGTTTGGGCGGAGTTGGCGCAACTCTTCGGCCAGGACACGCCCGTTCATGGCGGGTAGGATTACGTCGGTGACTAAGAGATCAATGGGGTCGTTCATGGCCCGAATGGTACGTAACGCCGCTGGGCCGTCGCGGAAGGCGAAGACGCGGTAGCCTTGGTCGCTGAGTAGGCGGTTGGCGAGGGTGCGTACCATTTCATCATCTTCAACCAATACAATCGTTTGATGGCCCCGTGGTAGCGCACTGCTTGCCCTCGTCTCTGTGGCTGCGGTCATCACCTGCGTCGGCGGAAGGTAGATCTTCACGCAGGTGCCGACGTCGGCTTCAGAGGTTACTGCGATGCTCCCGCCGTTTTGCGAGACAGCCCCGTAGACCATGGCCAAGCCCAGACCTGTACCTTTGCCTTGGTCTTTGGTTGTAAAAAAGGGCTCAAAGAGGTGATCCTGCACCTCTGCACTCATGCCCATACCCGTATCGGCGACAGTCAGGAGGACGTAGTCGCCGGACGGGATGGGTTCATTGTGCGGTGAGACATGGGGCGCTTCCAGCGCGACATGGGCGGTGGTGATGGTGAGCGTACCACCCTGGGGCATGGCATCGCGGGCGTTGACGGCAAGGTTGATGATGATCTGTTCGCACTGGCCGGGATCAAAACGCACGGGGGCGAGGTGGGGCGCTAAGTTGGTCTGTAGTTCAATATCTTCGCCGAGCAGGCGCACAAGCATGCGCTGCACACGCGCAATCACGGTGTTGAGATTGATCACTTGGGGGGCGATGATCTGGCGGCGCGAGAAGGCCAAAAGCTGTTGGGTCAAACTGGCAGCCGAGTCGATTGCCTTGCTCACCTGGGTGAGGTCGTGGATCAGCGGATCGCCCGCCTTCAAGGCGAAGAGCGTCAAGTCAACGTAGCCCTTCATGACGGTGAGCAGGTTGTTGAAATCGTGGGCCACACCACCGGCCAAGCGCCCCACCGATTCCATCTTTTGCGCTTGGAGAAATTGGGCTTGTAACCGTTTGGCAGCGGTGATGTCTTGGAACGAGGCCAACATGCCCAAAGGGGTGCCCAAGTTGTCGTGGAAGAGGCTGGCGCTCACCTGCATCATCCGTGGTTCGCCATCGGTGCGGCGCGCCACCAGTTCGCCGATCCATTTGCCCTGGGCTTGGATGGCCGCCACCACCTCTGCCGCACTCTCGGGGGTATCCCAAAAAGAGATCGCCGGACGACCCAAAACTTGAACAGGATCGGCGTAGCCCCACATGTCAAGAAAAGATCGATTTACATAGGTGATTAATCCGTCCAAATCGGCCATGGCGATGCCATTAAGCGAAGCGGCCACCGCCGCATCCTTGCGCCGCAGTTCATTTTCGGCCTCTTGCCAGACCGTAATGTCCTGCATGGTACCAATGGCCTTCATGGGGTTGCCCTCAGCATCGTAGATTGTGCGCGCATGCTCACTCACATACTTGATGCGGCCACCGGGAAGGAGGAGGCGATGAGTAATCGCGTAGGGCGTCTGGTTGGCCACCGACGCCGCGAAGGCGCTACTCACTGCAGCGCGATCATCGGGATGCACCATCGCCCGAAAGAGTTCGAGGGATGCACTGGTTTGGCTAGGGTCAACCTCAAAGACACGGTAGACTTCTAAAGACCACCAGAGTTGATGGGTCACCATATCGACTTCCCAACTGCCCACGCTCGCGAGCCGTTGGGAGGCATCAAGGCGGGCTTGGCTGACCTGCAACTCGTGGCTGACGTGGGCTAGTTGGGCTTGCAGACGGGCCAGCGCGTTGGTTTGGGCATCACTGCTACTCAGGTCGCGCCCACTCAGACAGAGGCAGTCTTCATGGGGATGGCGCATGATACGCCACGCCACGCGCTGGTAGCTGTCGGCGTGGTTGCGGTACAAACAGGTAAAAGCGACCTCGCTGCACTCCTCTGCCAGCCGCGCCAACTCGTGCAACACCCCAGACTGCTCGTCGGGATGCAACCGGCTCGACCAAACGACGCTAGGCGTGGTGGTGTCTGCCCAGCCAAGGAAGTCGCGCAACGACTGATTGGCAGACAAGATCATCCCACTGGAATCTGTCAGACAAATAAGATCGTGAGAGCATGCAAAAAAAGGGGTCAAATCAAACAATGACATAGGTTGTCTGTATTTTCCGGAAGAACTTACGTTCTTTTGCAAAATAAAGTCTTACCAAAGAGAGGGCGACGTCCTCCCCTACAACCCCACCCACCATCCCGAAGGTTCCAGAAACATTAGGGTGTGACCAAAACGTGTAGGTAGGGGGTACGGGGGAACCTGGTTCCCCCGCATTTCCCCCTGTCCGGCGGGGCGCGGGGGCCGCAGGCCCCCGACAAGCACCTACATTACCCAATTAAAACATACCGCCAATAGTTCCAACTTGCCAAAATCAGATCTAAAAAACTAGTGCTTTGACTAGGCGCAGGTGCATGATAGACGCGCAAACGGTTGTCGCGCAGTTGCTTGAGAATGCGCAATTGTTCCGCTGCGGGCGCGACCACCAGTACCCGCAGGGGCTCATCGCTCGCGAGGAGTTGACTAGCATTGTCCTGCACGACCGCTTCGGGCATGCCGTGCGTAAGCAACTGGGCGTGCAGCAGGCTTTGGCCTGCACCAACCAAGATGACCTCACGCACAAAACCGCGCCGGTAGAGGTCGGAGACGTGATCGCTCAAGGCAGGGGAGGGTACCTCAGGCACAACGATAAGCGCCACGTCGGCGTGGCGCAGTTCTTCGTGCTGCGTCAGCAACCCCGCCGCGACAACACCCAGCATATAGGCGACGAGGCAGATGCTGCCCACCACGAGGCCCAAAATGGTCAGTTGTTGGCGTACTTGGCGCCAGATGAGGTGGCTGGATGGGGGGAGTGGGGTTTCTTGCATAGGTCAACATCTTGGGGGCAGGGTGCGTATGGGAACCAAGTTCCCGCGCACACCCCTTCACGAAATCAGCGGCACTTGCTGGGTGAGGCAGTGCCACGCCCCCAGCCCCCAAGCGATGTGGGTCGCATCAATGCCAACAATGGTGCGTTGCGGGAAGCAACGCTGCAACACCTCGGCAACGCGCTGGTCGTTGGGGTGTCCGTAGGTGGGCAGCAGGACGACCGTGTTGGCGACGTAAAAATTAGCGTAACTGGCAGGCAAACGCTGGCCGTCGTGGAAGATGGGCGGCGGCATGGGGATGGTCAGGATGGTGAGGGGCCGCCCGGCCAGATCGATCATGGTGCGCAGGCGGGCAAGATTTTCTTGGAGGGGGGCGTAGTTTTCGTCTTGAGGATCTTCTTCGACGGCGGCGAGGACGACGCCGGGAGCGACGAAGCGGGCAATATTGTCAATGTGGCCGTCGGTATCGTCGCCGACGATGCCTTGGCGCAGCCAGAGGATCTTTTCGGCCCCCAAGAATTGGCATAGCTTTGCCTCTAGCGCCTCCCGCCCTAGATCGGGGTTGCGGTTGGGATTCAACAGACACTGCTCCGAGGTTAGCAACAGACCTTGGCCATCCACATCAATCGAGCCACCCTCCAAAACCAGCGCATTGGGAAAGCATGGCGCATCAAGATACGCCGCCATTTGGCGCGGAATCTCGTTGTCCAGCTCGTAGGGCGGATACTTGCCGCCCCAGGCGTTGTAGTTCCAATCCACAGCAGCGAGGCGGGGAGCTTCAGCGCGCACCAAAAAGATAGCACCGTGGTCGCGGCACCAAGCATCGTTGGTCGGAAAGCGGTGGAACTGCACGTTGTCGGTGATCCCAGCGCTACGCAGCAGATCCCGCGCCTGCGCCTTCATCGCGGCATCATTCACGTTGATATGCACCAACTCAGAGCGAGTCAGCGCCGCGACCGCCTGGATGTAAGCGGGCCAGATGGCGTCAAACTTACCGGGCCAACTCGCGGCATTATGGGGCCACGAGAGCCACGTCGCCTGATGGGGTTCCCACTCGGCGGGCATATGGTAACCAAGATCGTGCGGTGTAAGAGGCATATGATCTCCTGAAAGGGAGGCGAAGAGGCGAAGAGGCGAAGAGGCGAAGAGGCGAAGAGGCGAAGAGGCGAAGAGGTGAAGAGGCGAAGAGGCGAAGAGGCGAAGAGGCGAAGAGGCGAGGTGGCGAGGTGGTGCCCGCATCCCGCGTCTCGCGTCTCGCGCCTCGCGTCTCGCGCCTCGCGCCTCGCGTCTCGCGTCTCGCGTCTCGCGTCCCGCCTCTCGCGTCTTCTCTCTTAGACATGGTTCGTGGCAACTTTACAGTTTGCGCCACCTAGGTAGTGCCGACTTTAGTCGGCTGAGGTCTTGGGGTGCGACGGGGAGCCGACTAAAGTCGGCACTACGATTGTAAAGCGAAAAGTCCCTTTCTGAAACCTTGTCTTAGTCAATAAACCGTCGCGTCAACTCGCCATACGCATCAATGCGCCGGTCGCGCAGGAAGGGCCAGTGGGTGCGTTGCACATCGAGCATGGCAAGATCGAGGGCTTGCACAAGCACAGCGGGCATCTCTGTGGGCGCTTTGGCGAGCAGATTGCCCTGGGGGTCGCTGACGAAACTCTGGCCCCAGAACTCGATGCCGCCCGCCGCGTCGCCTTCGTGGCCGGTGCGGTTGACGCTCACCACATAGCAGCCGTTGGCGATGCCGTGGGAGCGTTGGATCAACTCCCAACTCTGGTGTTGGGCGAGGCCATATTCCGCCTTCTCGCTGGGGTGCCAGCCAATCGCGGTAGGGTAAAAGAGGATGTCGGCCCCGTGCAGCGCCGTCAGACGTGCCGCCTCAGGATACCACTGATCCCAACAGATCAACACGCCCAAGCGTCCGTAGCGTGTAGGAAAGACCTGGAAGCCAAGATCGCCCGGCGTGAAGTAGAACTTCTCGTAGAAGAGCGGATCGTCGGGAATATGCATCTTGCGATACTTGCCCAAGTAGCTCCCATCGGCATCAAGCACAGCAGCGGTATTGTGATAGAGCCCTTCGGCGCGCTTCTCGAAAAGGCTGGCAATGATCACGATGCCAAGTTCGGCGGCTACGGCAGCGAGAATTTCTGTCGTTGGCCCTGGCACCGGCTCAGCCAGCGCAAAGTGGGCGTGGGTTTCGCTCTGGCAGAAGTAGAGCGAACGAAACAGTTCTGGCAAGCAGACAATTTGGGCGCCCTGCGCTGCCGCGCTACGGATGCCCGCCATAGCCGCAGCGAGGTTGGCCGTAAGATCGGCGCTACAGCGCAGTTGGACAAGACCTACATGGACGGTTTTGGAATTATTCATCATAGGTAGGGTTTGGGGTCGGCTGCGCCCCATACGCATCAAGCTAAGCGCCCTCCGGCGGAGGGTTGGGGGCGGCTCGCCGCCCCCAAAAAATCCTCTGTGTTGCGTGGTGGCGGCGCAGCCGCCACCACGCAACACTAGAGATACACTACCAGTTGCCTCCCGCAACGGGGCGCATCTGACCGCTGCGAATGAGGGCGAGGGCGTGGTTGCCCGCAAGATAGACCCACGCGGTCTGTGGACCAGCCGCAGTCATCACCTCAAGCGTCACCCGTTCGTAGAGATTCGCGCTGCCGCCGCCGACATAGCCCTCCAGCCGGTCGAGATCGGCAAGCACCAGTTCATAGACGGGCAGCCGCACCGTGATCAGGCTACCATAGACGACCGCCTCTGGCAAAACCAAATCGGATTCACGCGTGAGGAAGGGGTAGGGCCCTTGCGTAAACATGGCGGCACTCGCAAGGTGAGCCGCTATTTCAGCCGTTGTATGGCCAGTCAGGTAGCGCACATAGTTCGGCTCGCCCGGCTTGAGCGTGCCGTAGACAAAGAAGGGAAGGTTCATGGATAAGGTGAGAGGTGAGAGGCGGGAGGCAAGAGGTGAGAGGCGCGAGGCAAGAGGCAAGAGGCAAGAGGCAAGCGGCGAGGTGGCAAGAGGCGCGAGGCAAGAGGTGAGGTGGCGACACCAGGATCGGATCATACCACACGCCACGTAGGAGCGCAGCAGCAACCAGGGTGTGACCTAACGTCTAGCTACCCGACAGTTTGAGTTCGCCAGGGGCAAAGCGTGTCCTTTCTTGAACCGCATAGGAACGCCAAGAATCTCAATGTCTTCCCCCCTCTCCCACAACGTGGGAGAGGGGGCAGGGGGTGAGGGCCATCCGTGGCATCCCCATCACCTATCCGTGGCTTGTGGAGCGAATGGTCTGTCCGCCCTAAACGCCCCCGCGTGCGGGGTTGAATGGCCACGCTCCAAAGTGTCGGGTAGCTAGACCTAACGTTTTGCACCGCGTTCTTGGCGCTCCGCATGCCGGCAGGCTAAAGCCTGCGGCTCGTATCCGGCGAAAGCCCGCTCCGGGGGCTCAACCCGACGGGTGCGCAGCCGCTTTAGCGGGCTTTCGCGTCGTAGCCGACGGCTTGAGCCGCCCGGCGTGGTCGATGCCTGCAAAACGTTAGGTCACACCCCAGCGGCCATCCCCACAAGCTTACGGATCTACAGATAAGCCCAAGGCCGCTGCTACGCCCTGATGCGGAAATCCACCTAGCATCCCCTTCGCGCTCCCAAGGCACTTCATGGCCCAATTGAAATCATGGGGCAATGCCTTGCAGATAAGACGGTTTTTTTGACGCAAAGACGCAAAGTTTCGGACGTAGGTGCGCCAGACCGTAGCAATTTGGCGGCTCTGCGTGAGCTTATTTGCAAGGCATCGGATCATGGGGACGGCATTGGGGGCTTGGGGCACTCCAGGAAGGGCGGAGCAGCGGCCAAAGGATTCTCTTTTTCGGCATGGCATCGTGCCTCACCGCCTCCCCGCCTCCCCGCCTCCCCGCCTCCCGCCTCCCCGCCTCACCGCCTCACCGCCTCACCGCCTCACCGCCTCACCGCCCTCCCTGCCTCATCGCCTCACCGCCACGCCAGCGGCGGCCACTCAGAGGAACGCGGGGCAATGAGCGCGCGTGCGGCGGGCAAGTAGGCACTGGCCCGCCGCACGTAGTCACGCGAGGTGGGATTGGCGCGGATCTGGACGGGGTCAACAATACCTTGGTTGTGCCACGCCGCCAAGGTGCGCCAATTGACCGGCGTACCCTCGTAGGCGGCGCGCAGCATACCACGTTCGAGATTCGCGGCGAGGTAGGCGACGGCGAGATCGTCGCGGCTGATTTCCGCATTGATCGCGGCCAAGAGTTGGTTGGTATCGCTGAAGTTCTGCGGATCGATCTGCGAACCACTCACCGCAATCGGTATCGTCGCCACACGATTCGCGGGGAGCGGCAGTTCATGGCGAAGAATCTCCAAGGCCACCGAAGGACGCAGATTGGCCGGCCAGACGCTGAAGTTGCTGCCGGGGATACGCTGGTTGGCGTGGCGTTGCAAATCTTGGTAGAAGGGTGCCACATGGCGCAGCAGTACCAGATCATCCTCCAGCCAACCAAAGTTCTCGTTGTAGAGCACGAGAGCGATAACGGCAGCAAACTCCTCATCGCTCATCTGCGAGATGGCGGAGCGGTTGTGGCGTTGCGCCGCCGCAATAATTGTTGGGCGCAAGCGTTCCATACGCACAGCCAACGCGGGGCGCACATAGGCCTCAATCGTGGGCCGTGGGGCCGTGGCGCTCAACGGGCGTAGCGCACCCGATGATGCATTTGCGCAGCACGGCAGTGCGAATGTATCACCGCTGAGCATAATAAGAATTGTTATGAGTAACCATGTATATTTTCGATACATATGTTTATTTAATTAGATATGATAACACCACCGTAAGTCATCCGGCGGGGGCGTGGGGGCGTGGCCCCCAAGAAATCCCCCGTTGGCGGGGGCGTGGCCCCCAAGAAATCCCCCGTCGGCGGGTTTAAGGGCGGACAGAAAACGTGTGCGCCCCCTTCTGGAATCGCATTG
>RSAS01000820.1 GCA_003934145.1 Candidatus Viridilinea halotolerans
GCACTGGAACGCCATCAGCAAAGACCTGTGAGGTCTATGCTCTCCCTTATTTGATCGGAAGACTCTCTATGGCTGCTCGCCTCAACCACCATGCTCGCGTGGCCCAGGCTTTTACGCGCAAGCTCATCCTCGCTCTGTCGGTTGTGGTAGGCGTTCTGCTCTACACCGCCCCGGTGTCCTCGGCTGCGGGGACGATTTTTTATGTAGATATAAATGTGGCGGGCGGAAGCAGTAATGGCAGCAGTTGGGCCAATGCCTTCCCTACGTTGCAAGACGCCCTGGCCGTCGCTGTGCCCGGCAACGAGATCTGGGTCGCCGCAGGCACCTACTACCCCGATGAGGGCAGCGGGCAGACCAACAATGACCGTGCGTCCACCTTCCTCCTCCGCGAGAACGTAGCCATGTATGGCGGCTTTGCGGGCAGCGAGACGGCGCGCGCACAGCGCGACTGGGCCGCCAACGTGACTATTCTCAGTGGCGATCTGCAACAGAACGACACGCCAGGCTTCGCCAACCGCGCCGACAACGCCTACCACGTCGTTACCGGAGAGGACAACGCCACCCTCGACGGCTTTATGATTACGGCGGGCAATGCGAATGGTAGTGATGAGAACAGCTATGGCGGCGGGGTCTACAACGAGAACAGTAGCCCGACGCTCAGCAACCTTACTATCAGCGGCAACCAGGCTAACAACACCGGTGGCGGGGTCTACAACTTGGACAGCAGCCCGACACTCTCCAACGTCACCATCAGCGGCAATCAGGCAAACTCCGCCGGCGGGGTCTATAACGAGGGTGGCACTCCGAACTTCACCAACGTCACCATTAGCAGCAATCAGGCGATGATCTCAGGCGGCGGGGTCTTCAACGGGCTCGGCACTCCGAGCTTCACCAACGTTACCATCAGCGGCAACCATGCTGGTCTCGACGGCGGCGGGGTCTTCAACGACAATAGCAACCCCACGTTCACCAACGTCACCATCAGCGGCAACCAGGCTACTACATCCTACGGCGGCGGGGTCTACAACTGGGACAGCAGTCCAATCCTCACCAACAGCATCATTTGGGGCAACAGTACGCAGCAGGTCTCCAATGAGGGAAGCAGCAGCCCTGCCTACAGCTACTCCCTCGTTGAAGGTGAAACCCCAAGCGGCATCGGTAACCTCGACGGTACCGCCATCAACCCGCTCTTCGTCAACCTCGTGGCGGCGACGAGTGCCCCCACCACGACGGGGGATTACCGTCTGCAGGCCAATTCACCCGTCATCAATGCGGGCAGCAATGCCGCTGTGCCGAGTGGTGTCACCAGCGACGTGGACGGCAATCCGCGTATCGTCGGCGGTAGGGTTGATCTCGGAGCGTATGAGGTCTTGCCTGCCGTCCTGAGCATCAGCCGCGCCAACACCAATCCCACCAATGCCGCCACCGTCGCTTTCACGGTCGCGTTTAACATGCCGGTTACGGGGGTGGATAGCGGCGATGTTGTGCTTGCCACCACGGATGGTCAGGCCGGCGCAGCGATCAGTGGTGTCACCGGCAGTGGTGCTACGTGGATCGTCAACGTAACCACGGTCAACAATGCCACGGGTACCATTGGTCTCAACTTGGTTGATAATGATTCGCTTGCCACGACCGACAGCCCGCCCGTGCCGTTGGGTGGCGCTGGTGCGGGCAATGGCAACTTCACGGGTGAGGTCTATAGTGTGGATCGGGCCGGCCCCCATGCCACGCTGAGCAGCACGGCCCCCAACCCCACCAACAGCCCCATTCCGATCAGCGTTATTTTTAGCGAAAGCGTCACCGGCTTTGTGGCGGGCGATGTCAGCGTGGGCAATGCGACGGTTACCAATTTCAGTGGCAGCGGGGCGAACTACAGCTTCGATCTTGTGCCTGCCGCGCAGGGGGTGGTAACGGCCACGCTGCTCGCCAACGTCGCCAACGACGCGGCGGGCAATGGCAACGTGGCGGCGACGGAACTGAGTCGCACGTATGATTCGGTCGCACCCGCCGTGACCATCAACTCGCCCGTGGCGATCAACGCGGCCAACGCCGCACGCTATCCCACGAGTGGTTCGTGTACCAATGGCGATGGCGCGGTCAGCGTGGCGGTGGGCAGCGTCAGTGGCAGTGCCGCATGCAGCGACGGCAGCTTCAGCACCACGCTCGACGTGAGCACCCTGGCTGACGCGGCGGCACACGCGGTCAGCGCCCGCCAGACGGATGCGGCGGGCAATGTGGGCAGCGCGAACGCGAGTGTGATCAAGGACACCCTCGCCCCGACGACGACGATCGCGGACGGGCCGAGCAATCCGAGCAACAGCAACAGTGCCACCTTCGCCTTCAGCGCCGACGATGGCGCAGGCAGCGGGGTGGCCCGTTTGGAGTGTGCGCTCAACGCCGCCCCCTTCAGCCCCTGCATCAGCCCCCTGAGCCTGAACGATCTTCCTGTTGGCGACTACACCCTGCATGTGCGTGCCGTGGATCAAGTGGGCAACCAAGAAGCAACACCAGCCACCTGGCGCTGGCGCATCGCCCTCGATCCGACTGACCCGACTGATCCCACTGACCCGACTGATCCGACTGACCCGACTGACCCCACTGACCCCACTGACCCCACTGACCCCACTGACCCCACTGACCCCA
>RSAS01000931.1 GCA_003934145.1 Candidatus Viridilinea halotolerans
CCCGCGCCCCCGTCGGACGGGGGGATGCTGTGGGAACCGGGTTCCCGCGCCCCCGTCGGACGGGGGGATGCTGTGGGAACCGGGTTCCCGCGCACTCTACTCTAGCCGCGCAGCAACTTCAGGATCAGGTCGTCGGGCGATTCGGCCTTTTCGGGTTCAGCCGGCGGTTCGGTGGGGGAAGTTTGCGGCGCAGCTTGCGCAGCGGGGGTGGGCGAGCGTGGTGGAGGGGTACGACTGCGAATGCGGTCGAAGAGGCCACCACTGCCACTGCGCGGCGTTTGGCCGCTGGGTTGGTCGGGCGTGGTGAGGGCGGCGGGGCGGGTGGAGCGCAGTTCAATCAGACCATCAACACAGAGTTGCACCGTCGCCTCGGCCAAGTCAACCTCAGCCCACCCCAGCTGTTGCGCTAGTTGGCGCAGGGTACTCTGCTGATCAAAGGCTTGAAAGAGAACGTGGTGCGCCGGACTGATACGATGGAGCAGTTGCTCACGCGAACCGAGCAGCAGGGGCACAAGATCCATGTGGGGAATGTAGGCACGCAGTTGGCGCCAACGGGCGGCAAGGCGCTGCGCTGTCTGTAGGTGATCATTCAATGTCCCCCACAACGACTCGGCCTCGCTGGTCACATCGCTCACAAAAGTAAAATGGGCCTCCGCCATTTCAAAGAGTTCAGCCAGCGCGTTCATCCCCTCGGCATCCTCGCGCTCAGCGTGATAGAGGACACCATCACGAAAATAGAGCGTGCCTGGTGCTCCGGGGCCATAGATATTGAGCGTGCCTGTGACCGAGCTATAGACGACCATTTCAATCAGCTCGTGCAGAGGAAAGAGCGGGATTGTGCCTTCCAACTTCACCGTTAATGCTCCCAAGCCGTTATGTTGGGGGGCTATGCCCCCATGCGCATTAACTTAACTTAAGGGGCCTGCGGCCCCTTAAACCCCGCCGGAAGGGGGAATTTTTCGGGGGCCATGCCCCCGAACCCCCGCCGGAAGGCCCACCAGAGGCTTACGTTAATGCGTATGGGGCTATGCCCCCGAAGAACCTTATTGCTTCCGGTGGGTGGGGGTTCGGGGGCGGCGAAGCCGCCCCCGAAGAACCTTTTTGCTTCCGCTTTGGCGGCTTCGCCGCCAAAGCGGAAGCAATGTGTTCGTCCAGTATACCGTTGTTTGAAGTAAAACGCTATGATAAGAAGCTCTCAAAAACCGCGCTCGCGACATGCGGCATCTAATTCTGACCAAGCTTCACTCTGGCATGCCTTAGCGGCAGCCGTGCCCGTGTAGTCATCAAACAGTACCAAATGCACCCCGAGACGCTTGCTGCGACGCTTGAGCGGATTGCGCCGTAGCATCTCGGCGGTGACCATTTTGGCATAGAGAATGGCAAAAATTATCTCAAATTCGAGCGCATGCTCGTTATAACTGGGGGCCATGTAGTGAATAAGATCAAAGTTGGCTGGCAAGAGTTTACGCGATGTTCGGTTGTAGATAACGACAAAATCGGCATAAATCGTCTGTGGCGCAGCACTCTGTGCCAACACCTTTACACGACTTAGAATGTCGCTATCCTGAGCCGGAAGGCTGAGTGCATTGGGACGAGAATGGTAAACCTGCTGGGCATCAAAGTGGCCGCGACCATACTCCAGGATACTGCCATCGCGAAAGAGACGAAGGATTGACATATGCACTCGCTGGCTAAGTTGATCCGATATTGGAAGCTTATTGGCTGATTGGTAATAATAGACGATAATAATTGTTTTGGCAAGAAGAGGCGAGTGGTGAGAGGCGAGAGGCGAGGCGCGAGAGGCGAGAGGCGAGAGGCGAGGCGCGTCCCCGCGTCTCCGCGTCTCCGCGTCTCCGCGTCCCCGCGTCTCCGCGTCCCCGCGTCTCCGCGTCCCCGCATCCCCGCGTCCCCGCGTCTCCGCGTCTCCGCGTCCCCGCGTCTCCGCGTCCCCGCGTCCCCGCGTCCCCGCCTCTCCGCGTCCCCGCGTCCCCGCGTCCCCGCGTCCCCGCGTCCCCGCGTCCCCGCGTCCCTGCCAAGTAGCGAGATACTTCCCACAGGTAACGCAATTACCCCTCGCGTCATACGGTGAGGGTAGCTATACTGAACATAAGCCGCTGGTGCCATATCAAGTATGGCAGTGGTTTACGTCTCCCACAACATGGCTACAGCAAGGAGGCTGCTATGCCTACACGAATAGCGAGTGACACGACTGCCCGTGTTGCCCAGGCCTATCTGGAGTGGGCCTACCTGGAGGAATATCTGAAGGGGTTGGGCCACAGTTTTGAGGATCTGCAGGCGATGCCCGCCGAGCAGTCAAAAATGTTGATGCGCGATGCTTCGCTTTTTGCCTCAATGCGTATGTCTGAGGTTGAAGCGCGCTCCAATCTGATCGAAGAGCTTCACGGCGGCCCGACGCCGATGTGATGTTTGTCTCTATTTTTTCATTTGACAAGGTTTCAGGTGTCTGGTTTCAGGTGTCAGTCGGAGCGCATCAGAAAGCGATGCATGGCGCTAAACTGTAAAGTACCTCCGAACCATGTCTTTGGGGGTGACTGGAATCTGTCGGGCGATGCCCTACACCCCTTTGGGCGTTTAAGGGCGGACAGAACATTCGCTCGGCAAGTCACGGATAGGTGATTGGG
>RSAS01000892.1 GCA_003934145.1 Candidatus Viridilinea halotolerans
GCCCAATACCTTTCAAATAAGGGAGAGCATAGACCTCACAGGTCTTTGCTGATGTCGTTCCAGTGCAGAAGAGCAGACCTGTGAGGTCTTATTCGAAAGGTATTGGGGCATGGCCCCCAAAAAACCACCCGCCGTTCGGGGGGGCGTGGGGGCATGGCCCCCAAGAAAACCACCCCAGGGGAAGGTGGCGGGCCAAGCCCGTCACCTTCCCCTGGATGCCAGACAACAACCTGTGGTAGAGTACATCGTATACATAATTAGGAGGCTTCCCAAATGCGACGCATAACTGCGCTTCTTTTGATGGTATTGGCCACGCTGAGCTTGGCGGCGTGTACCCAGAGTGTCCCGACGGCGGAAGAGATTGTGAGCCGCATGGAAGCGGCGCGCGCGACGACAACGAGTGTGGCGGGGACGGTGGATGTGCGCTTCCAGAGCCCTGAGCAGAATGGCACGCTGACGCTCCAAGGTTGGATGGAGCAGACGGGTACGACCGACGCAGCAGGCCACCCCATTGCGCGCATGCGCGTGGAAGTGGCGGCGGCGAGCGAGGCCAAGTTGCTGGGCATGACGCTGGTGAGCAATGGCGAGTCCTTTTGGCTCTACAACCCCAGCGAGAATACTGTGGTCACCGGCGTGATCAGCGAGATGAAGGGCGCAACCCAGAGCGTCCGCACCGAAACTCCGCCAATGCTGAATGACATTGTGGCCCAAGGGTTGGATGCACTGGATCTCACGGTGTTGGGCATGGAGCAGGTGGCCGGTCAGGATACCTGGAAGGTGAGTGTAGCCCCGAACGCAGAGACGAGCGCCCGTCTGGCGCTGCCCAGCGCCGTGCAAGGGACATTGTGGGTGCATGAAGAGTTGGCGTTGCCGCTCAAGTTTGAACTGGATGCCAGCGACTTTGGCCAGGGTAGCATTGAGGTGAGCAATTTGGTGGTGAACGAGCCGATTGATGCTGCCCGTTTCACCTTTGCCATTCCCGAGGGGGCTACGGTGGTGCAGGCCGCCGAGATCATCGCCAAGTTGCAGGAGCAGAATGCGGCGAGCCTCGAAGAGGCGCGCACGGGAGTCAGTTTTGGCCTGCGTGAGCCGACCTACTTGCCTGATGGCGTTAGCCTGATCGAGGTGCGCGTAATGGGCACCAGCACGGTGATTATGAACTATGTCGGCGAGGCTATGAGCCTGAGCATCGTGCAGAGCAACGAGGATGTCGGTAACGACCGCGAACCGCCCTTGAACAGCAACGTGGCAGAGGTGACGGTCAACGGCCTTCCGGCGACGCTGATTACCAGCGCCGAGGGGCAGGCCAGCATGCTGCGCTGGGAAGAGAACGGCGTGCGTTACATCATCGCCGGCCCCCTTTCGGCCAGCGAAGCCTTACAGGTGGCGGAGGGATTGCGTTAATGAGTTGAGCACTGGCAAGGGCGGCGCACGCGCCGCCCTTGCCAGTGCCGTTTGGGTAGGATTGATACTCTCAAATCCGTTTTTAGATCAGATCTTAAATGTACACTTTTTTTGTTGCGCGTTGGCGGCAAAGCCGCCAACGCGCAACAAAATTTGAAATCATTAGCTAACCCAATGACAAACGATCCCCTCATTCGTGCCACAAACCTCGCGCGGCGCTACCAGATGGGCAAAAGCGTCGTAGACGCCCTGCGCGGGGTTGATCTACAGGTGGCGGCGGGTGAGTTTGTGGCCTTGGTTGGGCCGAGTGGCAGCGGCAAGTCTACGCTGCTGCACCTGATCGGCGGCCTGGTGCGCCCGACGGGGGGCCAAGTCTGGGTGAATGGCCTCGAGTTGGGAGCGAGTAGCGACCAGCAGTTGGTGGTCTATCGCCGCGATACACTCGGTTTTGTCTTTCAAAGTTTTAATTTGTTGCCGATTAAGGTGGCCTGGGAAAATGTCGCGGTGCCGTTGATGCTGGCGGGAATGCCGACGGCGCAACGCAAGACGCGAGCGCTGGAGATGTTGGCGCAGTTGGGTTTGGGCCAGCGTGGCGACCATCGCCCTAGTGAATTGAGTGGCGGTGAACAGCAGCGCGTGGCGATTGCGCGTGCGCTGGCCAACCGTCCGCGCCTGTTGCTCGCCGATGAGCCGACCGGCAACCTCGATAGCCGTACCGGCAACGAGATCATGACCCTGCTCCAGCGCCTTGTGCGCGAGGAGGGCCTGACGCTGCTGCTCGTCACCCACGATATGGGTGTGGCCCGCTACGCCGACCGCATTGTCCACCTGCGCGACGGGACAATCGAGCGCATGGAGTACAGCGGGCGCGAGGCGGTGGAGTGATGAGGCGGGAAGGCAATGGGACGGTGATGGAACGTAAGGGAAGGGGGCTGCCCCTTTACCGTCTGCCGCGCTGGGGGTGCGGGGGCATCGTTCCATACGCATGAACGTAAGCCTCTGGTGGGCCTTCCGGCGAGGGTTCGGGCTTGCCCTGAGCTTAGTCGAAGGGGCATGGCCCCCGAAAAATTTCCCCTTCCGGCGGGGTTTAAGAGGCCGCAGGCCCCTTACGTTCATGCGCATGGGGCGCATGGTTCTCGCAAAACCTCCATCCTAGTGGCGAGAATACGGTAAGGGTGTGACCAAAACGTGTAGGAAGGGTGCGCGAGGGAACCTGGTTCCCTCGCAC
>RSAS01000715.1:0-7066 GCA_003934145.1 Candidatus Viridilinea halotolerans
CAGCGGCTTTTGCCCCATTTCTGCGAACCATCAAAAAAATAAGCGAACGGTGAGGAATAAGCTCGCGCAAAGCCGCCAAGCCGCAAAGGGTTGGCGTACCTACGCCAAAAACGCAATACCGCAAAAGGAACGCTGTTGCTCACAAAGCGCTTGTCATGCTGAGCGCAGCGAAGCATCTCTTTTCGAGCGAAGAGAGACCCTTCGCTCCGCCTTCGGCTCCGCTCAGGGTGACAAGGCGGCGCGAACCCACAGCGTGACTTTTGCTCTACTGCCCAAAAACTTTGCGCCCTTGCGCCTTTGCGTCAAAAAACCCGTCTTATCTGAAAAGTATTGGGCCATGCCCCCAAGCCCCCGCCGGTAGGCACGCCAGAGGCGGGACGCCCCACGCCTCCCGCCAGACAGCAGGAGCATGCGCGGGAACTTGGTTCCCGCGCGCACCCTCTCAAGAATAAAGGTATGGTAGAATGGTCAGTGCAGAGGTGCTATCCGCTTGGCGGATTGAAAGAGTGTGACGTGATTGATTAGACTCGCACCTCTGCAACCATAGAATACTGGCACGCTGCTCAAACCATTTGGGCAGCGTTTTTCTATGGTGAGTTTTGCCTAATTGAGCGAACGGGTCTTGACACTCTTGGGCTGAGTTGCTATAGTATCTTGTAGTTATAAAGAAAGGGAGGTTAGTGTAACGTGATTAAGATTTTCAGCGACTTTAACAAAACCATGGAGCGGATCGACGGGCTGCGGTGGCGCATACTACGCAGGCTGGAAGCAGAGGAGGCGGAACTACAGAGTCTCTATCAAGTTGCGCCCGAAGAGGCAGAGTTGCGCGCTCCGCGTGTGATGGCGCAAGTTATACGTTATATCGGGCAATGTTTGGAAGAATGTGGAGGTATTGATGCTGTTGACGAGCAACCGGCAACTTATGCAGGCCGAGGAATTCACCAAGCGCCTGACCAGAACAGAGCGGGAAGTAGTGGAGCTTGCAAGGTACGGTCTTGGTCCGCACGCGATTGCCGAACGGTTGATCTGTAGCGTGCATACCATTCGCAGGCATATGGAGAATATTCGCAAGAAGGGAACTACGTTCTATGGCCAGAAGCTGAACTTTCATCAGTTGATATTGGCGCTAAACCCATATCTGTTTTTTTATGCAGAGGGGCTGCTTGGGCCGCGCAGGGCAAACGACGCCCAAGAATTGCACCAGAATCATGTGCAACAGGGCGCATTTGCGACGAGTGCATGTGTTACGCTAGGGCGAGAAGGAGGCGCGTGATGCAGGCTCAGCAGGGCGCATTTGCGACGAGTGCATGTGTTACGCTAGGGCGAGAAGGAGGCGCGTGATGCAGATCGAAACTCTTCCGGTCTATTCGAAGTTGGCAGACGAGTCGCAGTTGCCTACGAAGTTAGCCGAACGTTTGCCTCAAGGTTACCAGTTGTCACAACACCAAGTAGCGACGTATGAGGCGCTGTGTGGCGATGATGTGGATGTAGTGATCAATACGGCAATGACGGGGGATGGGAAGAGTTTGGCGGGGTTGCTGCCGTTGTTGGTGCATCAGCGCGAGACGTTTGCTTTGTATCCTACCAATGAACTCATTCATGACCAATTTGCAAGCGCGAGCAAGGCCAACGGAGTCTTGGCGCAGTGGCAACGCCCGCCCCGTTGGGCGGGAAGGGTGGATGCGGCGCTGCTTGATGTGCAAGCTGAAGAGCGAACCTACGCTCGCCGCGGAGATCTACTACAGGAACGGTTTAGTGAGCATAAGCTGCTGCTCTCTAATCCCGATATTTTTCACGCCATTTTGCAGTTCTGCTACCAACATCCGGGGCGGGCGCGTGACTGGTTGGCGAGTCGGGTGGGGACGATGTTTCAGCAGTTGACCTTTGATGAGTTTCATATTTTTGAAGTGCCGCAAGTTGCTGCACTATTGACGGGCTTGCTCTTTTTGCATGAGCAGACGTCGGGTAGGGTGAAGACGCTCTTCCTTTCGGCGACGCCGCGCGTTGATCTCGTGCCGCTCTTGGAACGGGCCGGCTTGCGGAGTCGCGTGGTTGCTTCGGCTGGAACCTATAGCCACGGGGCTGATCCGGGGCAGGGTTGGCGCCAAATTTTGCATGGAACGACCCTGCATGTGGTTAAGCAGCGTGCTGAGGAGTGGGTGGATCAGCATGTGGATACGATCTTGTTGCCCTTCTTTCAGCAGCGGCGTCCCCATGCCAAGGGTGCCATGATTGTTGGTTCGGTGGCTGCTGCCCAGCGGCTCTATCAGCGCTTGAAGGCGCCCTTTGCGGCGGCTGGGTTGAAGGTGTTGCCCAATACGGGCTTGACGGATCGTCAGGATCGGCGTGATGCCTATGAAGCGGATCTCTTGATTGGTACTTCAACGGTTGATGTGGGTGTTGATTTTCAGATTAACTTTCTGGTCTTTGAGGCGAGTAGTGCCGGGAATTTTCTGCAGCGCTTGGGGCGTTTGGGGCGGCATAAGGGGTATGTGCGTGATGGGAAGTTTTATGCGTTTGAAGATTTTCATGCCTATGCCCTTACCCCCGATTTTGTCTATGAGCGCCTCTTCAGTGGGCATGATGGGGAGCCAGCGCTGTTGCAAGCGGGGGCTACGGTACCGCGCGAGGAGTTGCAGCAATGCGTTGAGCAGGCGTTTCCTGCGCCGACGACCTTCCCGAACTATATGAAGTGTTGGGGGCGTTGTCTGCCTGCTAATGTGATTGCCCAGCTTACCCATCCCGCCATTCGGGATAGTTACGCGGGCATGCGTGAGCGTTTGCAGGAGCGCTATGAGGCAGCCTTTGACCTCAAACTGGGCAAGGCGTGGGGTTTTGGTAAGCGTCTGCGTGATGAAGGGCGTGCGCTGCTGATCGATGAGGCGCAAGCCTTTCGTGGCGGTTCGCCCTTTCCGGCGGCGGTACTGACGCGCAATGAGCGGGGTGGGCTGAGCCTCCAGAGCTATGATCTCTTCTGGCTGCTGATGAATGGCGAGCTTGATCTGCTGAGCGAGCAGGAGTGTAGGGCGAAGGCGAAGGCGACGAATGCGGAGTGGCTGGGGATAGAGCGACTGAAGCCGTGCGCCTACTTTGCGCTGCGCGGCTATCGCAGTGAGCGTTCGGATCTGCTGATCCGTCTGCCGCCTGATGTGGCGGCGTGGGATGCCGCACGCCAGCAGAATGCACAGGTGTTACAGGGTCTCAAGGTGGATCTGGCGGGGTGCCCTTGGCTGAATGAGCTCAACCGCCGCTTGGTGGGGCGTAAGGTGGTGGGCTTGATCATGCCTGGCCTGCACCCAATCGAGGTAGCGCGCCGTCTGCGCCTGCCGCTACTCTTTCCCATCTACCGCTATGAGGATAGCAATGGTGTGACGGGCAGTGTCGCCTTTGCGCGTCAGGCGCTGCTGCTCGATACGATGTTGCGCTGGCGTTCACTCAAGACGGGGCAACCCGATGGGCCGATTATTTGCTAAGGGAAGATTTCAGAAAGAGCCTTTCAGCTTTACCGTTCGTAGTAGGGGCTTTAGCCCCGTATGAGCTTGGTAACGGGGCTGAAGCCCCTACTACGAACCGAACAAACTGTAAAGTAGCTACGAACCTTGTCTAAAACTAAGAGGAGCAAGCAAGCATGAAACAACCGAAGGCGCCCAAAGCGCCGCTACACCAACTTGAGCTTGATGATGACGATGAGCTTGAGGCGTCGCCTGAGGAGGCTTTAGCGGCTGCTGCTGATGAAGAGGCGAAGGACGAACTGAGCCTTGCTAGTGATCCTCTCTTTAGCACGCTGTTGCAACGCACGCTTGCCAAGACCTGCCCAGATGACGCAGTCCTTCGTGATTACGTAGCCCTTGTTGTGCCGCAACTTTCGCTGGAGTTGGCGCACCATACGGCGAAAGGGGGCGATTTTGCGGCGGAGCATCGGAAGGAGGGGCGTGAACGGGCGGCAGATTATAGCTATGATCAGAGCTTGCGGGCGCATCTGATCAATGGCCTCTTGCCGGCGGCGCAGGTGGCGCGCGCCCTGTTGCGTTGGGGCGTGCCGAGTTTTGAGGATGATTGGGATGCGACGAGCTACCGCCTCTTTTGTGCAGGCTATACGCTGCATGATTGGGGCAAGGTGCCTGAGGTGCAGGCGGAACTTGTAGCGGCAGGTTTGGAGCATAATGTGAGCGTGGCGCAACACCTGCCCCTGGTTGAGGATATCTTTCTGCGTTGGGTGAAACGGCTGGGGCTGGATCGTTTTCTTGCGCCGTTGGGTGATCCGGCGAACTATCTGCACGACCTCATCTTTATTGCGAGTAATACGCAGCGTTTGTGGGGTACTCTGCGTAACCTGGCGGCGCTGCCGAACTTGCGCCACGGAGGGCGCAGCCGCGAGTTGGCCACGAGCATGAGTACCTTGGCCGACCTGCTGGCCTATGTGGGGCGCACGCCGGTTGAGGCGGCGAGCCACCCAAGTATTGCGGGGCTGCTAGAACAACTCAGTGGCGGACGGGCACGGCTGAGCTACCACCATCTGAGTGAGGTGCGCGGGGTGCTGACCAACCTGATCAACAATGCGGCTATGGCGGCCTATCTGCCGCGTGACGCCGCTGGGAATCGTCTTGATCTGCGGGAGCCGCTGCTCTACGCGCCAAGTGGCGTGGTCTACCTGGAGCATGCGACGGCGCCGCCGCCGCCCGCTGTGGCGCTGGTGGCTGACGATACGGTGGAGCGTATGCGGGAACTCTGCCGCACCCAGATCCAGCAGCAGTTGATTGGCTTCAAACGTGGTGGCAAGGGGCTGAAGTGGGCCGACTACTACTGGCTCTTCTTTACGCCGCGTCAGTTTGCCATGGTGGCCGCACGCGCCGCGATGGTGCGCATCAATAGTGGCGGCAAGGGCAGTGTCGCCAAGCAGCCGAGTGCGCCGAAGCGCTTTGCCAAGATGCGGGAGGCTGATCTGGTACCGCCCGGTACTGATCTCGATCTTCCTGCCGATCTTCATGTGGATCGGGTGGCTGAACTCTGCAACGCCTTGGCCATGGTCGCTGCGGAACATGCGCCGCAGTTGGATGTCACCGAGCTGCTGCTCGCTACGCTGGGCTTGCGCGGCGATGCGGCGCTTATGCAGGCCATTCCGGCGAAGGGGGGGACGCCCTACCCCTGGTACTACATTGCTGGGCGCTACCGCCAGCGCGTGCAGGGGCTGAGCGAAGCGGAGTGGGAGGAGCGCCTGCAGGAGATTGCGGCGGCGGTGGCCGAGCAGTTGCCCGACGAGTTGCCTACACGCGCCGGTGGCTGGGATGCCCTGCGGCGCTACGTACACGACCATCTGCGCTTTGCGGGCAGCACGGCGGCTGAGGTGGCTACGCGCTGCCATGCGGAGTTGGCACGCTACAGCGGTGCCCGCAAGAGTGGCCACGGCTCAACGCGGGTCTGTTCGCTCTGCACCGCCCCCTACGAGGTGACGGAACAGCGCGAATCGGCCATCCTTTTTGCCCCTCAGGTCTACACCAACAAGCAGCCGCTGCATGGCAGCAAGGCGATTCGCCATATCTGCGCGGTGTGTGGCCTCGAGATGATGCTGCGCCAAGTCTTGATGAAGCGCGGCCAGGAGAGTGGGGGTGATTTTGAGAAGCGCCGTTTGCGCTACCTCTTCTTCTACCCTACCTACTTCTTTACCAGCGAGACGCTCGGCCTCTTCCGTGAGTTGCAGACCGAGCTGCGCCGTATGAGCTTTACGAGTTTGCGGAAGTTGCTCGTGCCGGAGGAGGATGGGACGCGGGTTGATGTGCGCTTTACCACCTTTCAGCGGCTGCCGGATCTGCTGCTCGATCCCAAGATACGTGACAATCCGGATCAGGATCGTCTCTTTCGCCTGCACTACAGCGAGCGCGAGCCGATGACCTTCTTCTTTCTTGGCATTCCGCCGACCAGTAACGATGCGAAGGATGCGGAGGCGTGGGTGCATCCCGCCTTTCTTGCGCTCATCTTGCCGCTGCTGGTTGACGTGAAGGTGGTGGCGAGCGAGAGCATGCTGCCCCTCTTGAATGAGGCCAACGAACTGATCGAGACGGTCGCCTTTGATGGCGCACATGCCTTTGTAAACTATCTGGTGCAGTCGCCACGGCTCAATCTTGATGCGCTAGGGCGGGCGTTGCAACGGCTGACGGTGGCCTACCTCATTCACCTGGATGGGAATGCGAAGGTGGGCGCGGGCGGGTATGACTACAACTGGAAAGAGATCGCCCCGCTGGCCCGCCGCTTGGCCGAGTCGCCGCTCTACGCCTTCTACTACCTTAAGAAGTGGCAGCGGCGCGAAGGGTTGGATAGCTATAGTGAGCGCAAAGCGGCGCTCTACCTCGATATGGTGACCTATTTGGCACCGAAAGGAGATCCGCACATGAGCCATGCACGCGAGCTGACCATGCTTTATCGGCAGTTTTATCGCGCCGAGAAGCTCAACAGTAATGCCATTCTGCGTCCGATCAGCATTGCGGCCAGGGTGATGCTCGATGCCGATCTGCGCCTCTTTGCTGACGATGACGCGCTGGCTGAGGCGGTCTTTGGCAAGTTGCGTAGCTTTATGGAGAATGTCGAGCGCAACCGCGCCGATGGTCGTCTGCCCAAGGGCAGCGACCATGCCAGCCGTGATGAGGCGATGCGGGCGTTTAGCGTCTATATGGTGCAGCAGATCTACCGTCAAGCCTTTGGGGGCGACCGGGCGGCGCTGCGCGGGATGCAACTGAATCTGTTGAAGAACGCGTGTGAGGCGATCTACCTCGACGCCTGGCGTCAGGAGAAGGCGCGTTCGCAGGCGCCGACGGAGGAGGAGTCGGAAGATGCCGCCTAGTCCTCCGGTGGGGGTTTGGGGGCATGGCCCCCGCAAAAACACCCCTCCGGTGGGGGTTCGGGGGCATGGCCCCCAAGCAAGCCCGCTGTCGGGTGGGGGTTCGGGGGCATGGCCCCCGCAAAAACACCCCTCCGGTGGGGGTTCGGGGGCATGGCCCCCAAGCAAGCCCGCTGTCGGGTGGGGGTTCGGGGGCATGGCCCCCGCAAAAACACCCCTCCGGTGGGGGTTCGG
>RSAS01000715.1:7166-13279 GCA_003934145.1 Candidatus Viridilinea halotolerans
TCCGGTGGGGGTTCGGGGGCATGGCCCCCGCAAAAACACCCCTCCGGTGGGGGTTTGGGGGCATGGCCCCCAATGTCGGTCGTGTGATTTCACCATTGTATAAGGAGACAATATCTATGCTCAAGTTACAGCACTTTCCTAGCGCCATTCCGCAGCGTCCGATGGGCCACTACGCACACATTGTCTTGCTCCGTGAGACCGATTCCTACGCGCTCTTTCAGACCGATGGCGAGTTGAATACGGCGCGGGTGCGGGCGGGTCAGCAGGAGCAGGAGTTGATCACGCGGCTCACCATGTTTAAGCGCAAGCAGACCACCCCAGAGCGCTTGGTTGGCCGCGAACTCTTGCGCCACTACGGTCTGATCAGCCCGGATGCCTACGACGACAAGGCCAAAGTCACGGCTGATAAGGCGGGGCGTCCGATCTGCGACTACAACGTGCGTTTTTGCATGCAGTGCCCCGACTGCATCACCTACGGCTTTGCGATTGGTGATAGTGGCGCCGAGAAGTCGAAGGTCTTTAGCGATACCGCCTATAGCCTCACCGCCTACGAACAGAGCCACGAAGCCTTCACGCTCAATGCGCCCTACGAGAGCGGCAGCATGAGCCGCGCTGGTGTGGTGACGAGCCGGATCAACGAGCAGGATCATGTGCGTCCGCAGACGCTCTTTCCTGCCATTGTCACGATCCGCGACGCGACCAGTGCGCTCTTCTTCTATGTGCTGAACAACCTGCTACGCACGCGGCGTTATGGTGCCCAGACGACGCGCACCGGCACGATGAGCAACCATCTGGTGGCGATTGTCTTGGCTGATGGCGAGATCAGTTCCAACCTGCGGATCACCCAGGCGCTCTTTGACGCCTTGAAGCGCCAGGATGCCATTGCACCCGCACAGCCGGTAGACCCGCAGGCGGCCTTGAGCGAGTTGGGCACCCTGTTGCCCAATCTGCTTGCCGAGCAGAACGGGCCGGTGGTTGAGCAGTTGCTACAGGGGGCAGAGCTTAGCACCTTCTTGGCGCAGCTCCCGTTGAACAAGAGCGATGAGGGGTTGCGCGAGCTGCTGGCAAGCGCGATGCGCGACAGCAAAGCCTACTATAGCGCCTATCTGGAGAAGAAGGGCAAGAAGTAGGAGTGGTTCATGCATATCTATACATGTAGCTTAACGCTCCAGGAGTCGCTCTTCTTCGCAACCCGCGAATTGGGGCGACTCTACGAAACCGGGCGTTACCTACACAATTACGCGCTTACTTACGCCTTTGGCTTCGTAGCGGCACCCTACTTTCATCCTGTCCAAGTGCCACGCTATGCCGAAGAGTTAGCGACCTTGAATGAGCGGCAGATCTATGTAACCCCAGCGCTGCCCGTGATGGTAGATTTTCAGCTATCCACCATCAAGTATGGCGAGGAGGTGACCCACAGCGAGATGCTGCCAGGCCGCTTGAACACGCCCAGTTTTGGGCGGATCAAAGAACTCGCCCCCGAATCCACCTTCCGCTGTTACGTCCTCAGCAGCGCTCCGTTGCGCCTGCCGCGTTGGATTCGTTTGGGCAAGTGGCATAGCAAGACGCTGGTTGAGGCGCATGAGGTGGAGTTTGTTGAAGAACGGCAGGGCAATTACCAAGCGCCCTGCCCGCTCAATCCGCTTGATGTGCAGGCGGGAACGCTGCGCGCTTTCGATATTATCTCGATGCCCCCCGCTAGCCTTGTGGCGAATGGGCGCTGCGCTGGGCCGCACTACGCCCTCGCCGGTGGTCAAGGGTTGCCGTGCGGTATGGCCTATCGCTTTGCGGCGTAGCTTTTGGGGCTGCGCCCCATGCGCATGACGTTTAGGGCGGCAGCCCTAAAAACCTGCTTTGGGGCTACGCCCCAAGCCCTCTTTTTTTCTTGCAATTTGGCGGCTTCGCCGCCAAATTGCAAGGGATGGTTTCGCCTTGCGGCGATCTGCTTTACAGTCTGGTGGGAGGTGTGGAGGGCTACGCCCTCCACACCTCCCACTGGGATGGGGGGGGGATTGCGGGGGCCATGCCCCCGCACTCCCATGCGCGGCAGACTGTAAAGTCGTTACGAACCTTCCCCAAGAAAAAGAGTCTTTTTGGGGGCGGCGCAGCCGCCCCCAAGCCCCCACCAGAGGAAGGTAGTGCCCATGTCCGATTTTCCCGATCTCTACGCCTTTGTGCTGCAGCTCTATCCGTTGGAGCGTGATGTGACGCTACGCGCTCAGGGGCATGGCGCCCAGGCGCTCTTTCTTGATCTGGTGCGCCAAGTAGACCCCGTTACCTCCGAGCGGCTCCATGCGGATGCGGCCAGTAAGCCCTATACGGTCGCGCTGCTACCGGGACGGCGGCGCGATCGGGTGGAACTGCGTGTGTCGCTGTTGCAGAGTGAGCTCTTTCAGACCTTTGTGCATGCGCTGCTGCGCCAGATGCCGGGTGAGGCGCCGTTGCGTTTGGGCCAAGCGTCGTTGCAACTGGGCGATGTCATTGGTACCCCCGCGCCCAAGGGCCACCCGTGGGCGGGCTACAGCGCCTTTAGTGAACTCGCCATGCGCGCCGAGGCCACCCATACGCTCCAACTGGAGTTTGCCACGCCCACCGCCATTGGCCAGGGTTCGCGCCCCGATGGGCGGCAGCGGCTGGGCATTCTGCCCGATCCGGCATTGGTCTTCCCTAGCTTAGCGCGACGTTGGAACGAATTGGCCCCGGCTAGCGTGCAACTTGACGCAGCAGCCGTGCGTGAGGCGGCAGGCGACACGCTGATCACGCGCTACCACAGCGAATCGGCGGAGATCAACTTGGGTAAAGGGCCGCAAAAGGGCTTTGTCGGCATGGTTAGCTACGAACTCCCCCTCGACCCCAGCCAAGCGCGTCTGATCGCCCTCCTGTCCGACGCGGCGCTCTTTCTCGGCGTAGGCATGAAGACGACGCGTGGCATGGGGTTGTGTCGGCGTAGGATCTAGGGTGCGCGAGGGAACTGGCGACGACACCCGGCTTTCGTGGCCGTGGCTTGGTTGTGTCGGCGTAGGATCTAGGGTGCGCGAGGGAACCTGGTTCCCTCGCACCCTTCATCAGTCCGAAGGGTTGTAGGGCATCGCCCTACAGATTTTGGTCACAGCCAAAAATAGAGAGATGAACATGACAGACGACTACATCCCTTTGGCGATGCTCAATGCGCTGGCCTATTGCCCACGGCGCTTTGGCTACGAATTTATCCAGAGCGAGATGCTGCTCAATGAGCATGTGGTCGAAGGGCAACTGCGCCACCAGGGGGTGGATCTCGTGGGAACCAACTGGTTGGCCGAGGCGGTGCAGGAGCGGCGCGTCTATGTCTGGAGTGAACGGCTGCGTATTGCGGGCTTTTGCGATCTGGTGGAACTCAAGGCCGGGGCCATGTATCCGGTTGAGTACAAGAAGGGCCGTTTAGGGCGTTGGCGCAACGATCACATCCAGCTTGCGGCGCAGGCCATCTGCTTAGAGGAGCGTACCGGGCAGACGATTGAGCGGGGCTACATCTTCTCCTTTGCGGCGCGACGGCGTGAAGAGGTGGTCTTTAGCGCCGAACTACGCAGCGAAGTGGAGCGTATTGCCGCCGAAGCGCACCGGCTCAGCGCGGAAGGCCGCTTACCGCCCCCCATCGCGCAGCGCAGCAAATGCCGTGACTGCTCACTTGAGCCGCTCTGTCTACCGGATGAGCTACAAAAACTGGCAACATTCGATGTTGGAGGTGACCAACATGTGTAGGTAGGGTGTGCGAGGGAACCTGGTTACCTCGCATCCTCTCACCTTCCGGCGGGGTGTAGGGCGCAACCCTACAGAACCTACATAATTGGAGTGACACCCAATGCATGAAATTCTTGGTACAGGAGTAGAGATCCTCATGGCCACCCTCTATCTAACCGAGCAGTACAGCCTCGTCAAACTGGAAGGCGAAGCCCTACGTGTCGCGCCTTCCGGCAGCAAAGCGGGGCAGGTCGTACGCGTTCCCTTGAACAAAGTGGAGCAGATCATGGTGCTGGGTGAGGTTACGCTAACCACCCCGGTGCTGCATGCGCTACTGGAACGGCGCATCCCGGTACACTACCTCACCGCCTACGGACGCTCGCGGGGGTCACTTGTCGCCGACTGGGGCAAAAACAGCGGCGTGCGGCTCGCGCAATACGCCCTCTGCTGTAACAGCGAACGCAGCTTTGCAGTCGCAAAGCAGTGTGTTGCGGGCAAATTGGGCAACATGCGCACCCTCATTTTGCGCTACGCACGCGGACGGGAAGCGGCGCAAGAGCTTGAAGAGGCCGCACAGACCATCCGGCGCTGCCTGCGCGAACTTGATCGGCTGGCAGCACCGAGCGACACCAGCGACCGGATGCATGGGCTGGGGCCACTCTTGGGACTCGAAGGAAGTGGCAGCGCCGCCTACTACAGCATCTTCAACCACCTGCTCAAAGGCGACAACTGGCACTTCCCAGGGCGGGTGAAGCGCCCACCCACCGACCCGGTCAACGCCCTGCTCTCCTTTGGCTACACCCTACTCACCAACCAAGTCGTCTCGCTCGTCCATGCCGTCGGCCTCGACCCGGGGCTCGGCGTCATGCACCAAGCGGGCTTTGGCAAACCGGCGCTCGCGCTCGACCTCGTCGAATGTTTCCGGCCCATCATCGTCGACTCAGTCGTGATCACGATGCTGAACACCGGGCAACTCAGCAGCAGCGACTTCAGCAACGAACTGGGCGCCTACCGGCTCAAAGACAATCCACGGCGCACCTTTCTCGAAAAGTTTGAAGGGCGGCTCAACGAAATGGTACAGCACCCCATCTTCAACTACCGCGTAAGCTACCGGCGCTGCATCGAACTCCAGGTACGCATCTTTGCCAAACACAGCCAAGGCGAAATCGCCAACTACGTGCCCTTCACCGTACGATAAGGAGGGAACATGGGCCGATCAGAGACAACGCAACTCTACATTGTCGCCTACGACATCCCGGAAGACAAACGGCGCACCAAAGTCCACCGACTGCTTTGCGGTTACGGAACCTGGACACAATACTCCCTCTTTGAATGTTGGCTCACCAAACGGCAACTGATCGAGCTACGGGCCAAACTAAGCCCACACCTCCGCGAAGATCGCGACAGTGTACGGCTCTACGTCATGTGCGGAGCATGCCAACAGAACGTGATCACCATCGGCAGTGCCGCACCCAACGACCCGGTCACCGTCATTCTCTGAGCGCAGGGGGAGAGCGCAGCCCCCGGTGGGGGTTTGGGGGAGGCTTTGCCTCCCCCAAAAAAACTCTTTTTGTTCCGTTTTGGCGGCTTTGCCGCCAAAACGGAACAAAAAACGGGGTTTGGGGCGTAGCCCCAAAGCGGGTTTTAGGGCGGCAGCCCTAAACTTAATGCAAATGGGGAACCTGGTTCCCCCGCATCTCCCCCTGTCCGGCGGGGTTGTAGGGCACCGCCCTACAGACACCAGCCACACACCATGTATTCGACAGAATACAAGGCCGAGCAAAAAGATCGAGCGGCGCAGCATGGAGTAAATTCCCTAGAGGCGCTCGCATGAGACAATTCCGCATTGCAAAGCCAACGCAGATATGGTACAGTAGAGACAGAAGAGCCAATGAGCCCATCAACCGTGCCACATGAAGACGCCTCTCGCAAACAAGCCATTTTACCGCGTCCCAAAGCGGCAGCGAGCGGCGGCGTTCATTGACACAAAAATCCGCCCGGCGGATTGAAACTTGGGGCCGTTGGCGGGCGTGGTCGTCGGCGTGGGCGTTCATTGACACAAAAATCCGCCCGGCGGATTGAAACCGCCGCTGGTTCGCCCGTCCCTGCCTTCGAGCGCCGGTTCATTGACACAAAAATCCGCCCGGCGGATTGAAACCAACCGCTCCACGGCTCGCACCGCGCTTGCCAGCGGTTCATTGACACAAAAATCCGCCCGGCGGATTGAAACAAAAACCGTCCCAGCCTCCGCCCAGTGATTGTCACGTTCATTGACACAAAAATCCGCCCGGCGGATTGAAACACTGCGAGGCGGCATGGGAGCAGATGCGCGTGGCACGTTCATTGACACAAAAATCCGCCCGGCGGATTGAAACTGCCAGTGTTGCGGCGGGGGC
>RSAS01000896.1:0-9667 GCA_003934145.1 Candidatus Viridilinea halotolerans
GGGTAGTTGTAGACCACCAGCGCCACCTTTTTGTCGCGGTTGGCCGTCTTGCGCAGCTTGGTATAGCCATAGAGTTGCGTTGCCAAGCGCGCCAAGCGGTCGGGGACGGTATGGATCTCGCTGCCGCGCATGCCACCCAGCACCACCGGCGCAATCGCGCCGTCCATCTCAGGCAGTGAATAGAGCATCGTGGCTTGCAGCGGACCAACGCCATGCTCGCGCCAGTTCTCTTCGTCCTGCACAAAGAGCGGCGAGGCGACCACATAAGGCACATCGAGCTTCGAGAGCAGATCGCGCGCCACCGCGACGGTCAGGCCCGCCTTGGTGGAACCAGCAGGCCCACCGACGAGCGGAAAGCCCATGGTATTGACGATGGCATCCACACCCAACTTACCGAGCCATTCGCGTACCACGACATGGCTCTCGATGCCCTGTACAAAAATCGGCAGCACGCGCAGATTGGCCGCTTCGAGCGCATGGACAACATCGTTGTGGTAGCTCGTGCCACCGAGAATATGGCTCCGAAACGAAAGCAGCGCCACTGTCCCTAAGGGTTCCGCCGGCTTAGGTGCGCCACGTTTCGCCGCCTTGGCACGCTGTTTGCGGTAATCCTTCTCCCAGCGCACATACTCATCGGGCTTCGCGAAGTACTTTGGCGCCTCAGGATGGGCAAAACCCATGTCGGGAATCACCACCGGCGGTGGCACCTGCAACTTAGGCATGCCGCAATACTCACGCACAATCAGCTTAAACATCGAAGCCGTATTGGCAACGTTGCGCGTACTCCAATAGGTACTCACATTCACCCAATTGCGGAAATCACTCAGCCGCTTGCCGGGCAAAAAGTTGACCAACTTACTGGTAATCTTCTGTAGCTTTACATAACCATAAAAAGCATCCTCTTCACGGTTACCCACCAGCAGACGGGCCACATTCTGCACGGGCTTCGGCATGCCGCCGCCGCCCCCCTTGCCGCCCATCGCATAGCCACCCACCTTGGTCAGTTGCATCACCTCCGGCAGACTCTCGAAGGCAAAGACGACCGGCGGCGCGGTGCGTTCCACCGCAGGCACCAGCCACTCGGCGCTCTCGGCCAACGAAATGAGCGAAACAATGACACAGGCAGCGCGTCCAAGAGCCGCCTCGACCTCCGCCGGACGCTCCAGCAGATCCCGATCCTCAAAGATGTGCAAGCGAAAACCGGGCACATCCTTGCGTACCTCCGCCTCAGCCTGGTTAAAGAGTCCCTGGCTGTAGCGTTGCAGCCCCAAGACAAGGACAAACTCAACTTTTTGCGCCATTGCTATGCCTCTCTTGTTTATGGGAGAACCAGGTTCTCCCGAGACCTCATGGAGATTTTTTTCTTTCGTGTTGGCGGCTTCGCCGCCAACACGAAGAAAAGAAGAGGGTTTGGGGCTGCCGCCCCAAAGCGGTTTTAGGGCTGCCGCCCGCGTGGCGGGGGAAGGGGGCTGCGCCCCCGAAGCATCCCCCCGCGTGGCGGGGTTCATGGGCGGACAGAAAACGTGTGCGTTGCCCGTAAGAACCGCATTGCAACGCTAAGAATCTCGATGCCTTCTCCCCTCTCCCACAACGTGGGAGAGGGGGCAGGGGGTGAGGGCCATCCGTGGCTTCCCCATCACCTGTTCGTGGCCCTTAGATTCAATGTTCTGTCCGCCCATGAGCGTGGCGGGGGAAGGGGGCTGCGCCCCCGAAGCATCCCCCCGCGTGGCGGGGGAAGGGGGCTGCGCCCCCGAAGAGAGCTTTACCAAACGGTAAACATAGATACCATAGTACCGTAAAAAAGCAAAAAGGGGTAATCATTGCAGAGGATGGGCGAAAACTCGACATATCCACCCTCACTCATGGTACACCAGAGTTGCTATAATAGGTTTGGCGCAGAGAGACAAGAGGAGTCACCGTACCATGGCCGAAGCTACCTCCAGCATTGCGGATCTCACTGCTGAGAATGTCGCCCTACGGCGTGAACTAGAACGTTATCGCAGTATAGTTCATCAACTGAACACTGGCGTCTATATTTACGAACTTGAAGATCGCGACGACGATTACACGTTACGTATGCTTGATGCCAATCCGGCGGTGGCCTTGCTGACGGGCGTGCCGACGACGGATCAGATCGGCAAGACGCTCGATGAGAACTTTCCTGGCCTGCGCGAACAGGGCATCCCGCAAGCCTATGCGCGCGTGGTCACCAGCGGCGAAAGTATCGAGTCCGAGGCGGTCTACGGCGATGAGCGCGTGGTCACCGCTGCTTTTGCCATTCGCGCCGTGCCGCTTCCCGGCACTGAGGTGGCGGTCTTTTTCGACAATATCACCCTGCGCAAGCAGACCGAATTGGCGCTCAAGCAGCTCAATGCCGAACTGGAGCAGCGCGTCGCTGAACGTACCGCTGAATTGCAACGTAGCCAAAATCTCCTCTGCCACGTTTTGGACTACGCGCCCACCGCGATTTATATCAAAGATCTCGAAGGGCGCTTCATGCTGGTGAATCAACGTGCTGCTAATCTCTTGGGCTTGAAGACGAAAGATATGGTGGGCAAGCTTGATTCCGAACTCTTCCCTCAAGAGCATGTCGCTCAATGGCGCGTCGCC
Organism: Candidatus Viridilinea halotolerans; assembly: GCA_003934145.1. GTDB lineage: Bacteria > Chloroflexota > Chloroflexia > Chloroflexales > Chloroflexaceae > Viridilinea > Viridilinea halotolerans. The sequence continues at coordinate 2,611 of RSAS01000896.1, forward strand.
GAACAGGAGGTGGTGCGTAGCGGACGCCCCGTTGTGCAAGAAGACACCGTGCCCCAACCCGACGGTATCCATACCTTTCTCTCGAGTCGCGCTCCGGTCTTTGATGAAAACAATCAGGTCTACGCAATTGGCGGCGTCTCGACCGACATCACCGAGCGTATTAAAGACGAAGATGAACTGTTGCGCACCACCGAGGCGCTACGTGAGAGCCAGCATCTGCTCAAGATTATCTTCCAGCACATGCCTGTCGCGGTGATTCTGAAGCATGCCGCCGATGGCCGTTTTATCCTCTGGAATCAGAGTTGTGAACACCTCTTTGGGCGCAAGGCGGCTGAGGTGGTGGGCAAAACTGACTACGACATCTTCCCGCGTGAACAGGCCGATAGCTTCCGCGTCAAAGATCTCGAAGTACTCCAGCGCAAGCGCGCCGAGGAGATTCCCGAAGAGGTTGTGGATAGCGCCACGCTCGGGCGGCGCATTCTGCGCACGAACAAGATTCCCATTCTCAACGACGAAGGCGAACCGATCTACCTTCTCGTGATTTGCACCGACCTGACCGAGGCGAAACGGGCCGCCGATGAACGCACCGCGTTGCAAGCCCAGATCATCGAAGCGCAACAGCACGCCCTGCGCGAACTCTCTACGCCGCTGCTACCGCTCTCCAACAAGGTTGTGCTGATGCCGATCATCGGCGCGATAGATAGCCGTCGCGCTTCGCAAATCATGGAGACGCTGCTGCAAGGCGTTGCCGAACACAATGCCGAAATCGCCATCGTAGACATCACCGGCGTCCAGGTCGTAGACACCCAGGTCGCCAACGCCTTCATCCAGGCGGCGCGGGCCGTGCAACTGCTCGGTGCCCAAGTCGTCATCACCGGCATCCGACCCGAAGTGGCGCAAACCCTCGTCCAACTCGGCGTAGACCTGCAAGGTATGCTCAGCCGCGGCTCCCTCCAGTCGGGGGTGGCCTACTCGCTGAGGATGGCGGCGCAGGGCGGGTGAACGATCTTTCAGGTTATTGCTGCTTATAGAGTCCTTCAGTTAAAGCATCGTGTAAGCGGAGGGGGATCGGGGAGGGCTTCGCCCTATAAGCGCGAACTTAAGTGGTTATTTTACACGATTTCGTCTTAAACAGCTTCCTCACTGAGCTTCATGCCCTCAAACGATGTTAACCAAGCGCGTATCTGGGTTTCCTGCTGGCTGCGCTTGCGCGGGCTATTGCAGAGGAAGCGCACCAGCCGCGAGACGCAGGCGCGCAAGCGTTCCCGAGTCCATGTGCCCAGCACCTCTTGGCGCAGCGTCTCCAGGCTGAGTTGGCAGACCCGCCAACTGCTGACCTGCCATTGGCCATCGCCCTCCATGGCCTCCCGCAAGGTCTCTGCCAAGCGTTCTTGCAGCACCCAGGCGACCAAGAGCGCCCGCACGGTGGCTTCGGCCATGGCGGGCCGCTTGCAGCGCACGCGGTGCGTTCGCAGCAATTGCTTCATCCGCTTGAAGAGCAATTCGATCTGCCACCGGGCGCGATACAAGCGGGTAACCGCCTCCGCTGGCCATGCTTTCGCGTCCAGGGTCGTCACGAGCAGGATCCAGTTGGCCAGTATTCTGGTATCCGCCGACGGCGTACGCTTGCGGTTTTTTGTTCTACTTTAGCTTAAGTTCGCGCTTATACCCGCCCCCCCCCCCTTCCGGCGGGGTTTAAGGGGCCGCAAGCCCCTTACGTTCATGCGCATGGGGCATGGCCCCACCGCAAAGCGCAACCCGGTTACGCTCTACTCAAAGAACAAATTAGCGCTTTCCGCCTTTTCATAACTGACTCAGTGTGGTATAATGAACCAGTTATGAGGAGGCTACTTTGAGCATTGCAACGCCAAGAAGTGCCAATCTGATCGACACGGTCGGTGCCGGCTACCGGGCGTTGAATCGGCGTCTCTGGGTAGTGGCGATTCCGGCGGGTTTTAGTGGCTCCTTATGGTTGGGGGAGCCGTTGGTGTTGGGTGCGTTGGCAGAGCGCCTGCAACGGCAGCTAGACGGAGTGGTGCAACTGCTGGCTGCGCCTGAGCAAGAAGCGGCGTTGGTCGAGCGCTTCTTACTCAGCGATCTGCGCTTGGCGTTAGCTTGGCTCAATTTTGTGCCGGTTTTGCCGCCCCCACTTACAGCAAGTGGTAGCGCCGTTGGCCTGGGTAGTGCTGGGCAATTGCTGGCACTAGTGGTATTGCTGAATCTGTTGACCCTGCTACTCAGTAGCTACTTTCTGACCCTACTGAGCGAAGTGGTGGATCAAGTGCATCGCCACCCCAAAGCAAGCCTGCGCTATGCCCTGCGCGTGGCGCTGACGCTGGTGGGTTACTTGGTGGCGCTCGTGGGGATGGGGACGATCTTGGCACTGCCTTTTTTGGCGCTTTCTACCCTAGTGATAATCAAGCTGCCTAGCACGACGCTGCTGATTCTTTTGGGATGGTATGTCGTCCTCTTCTGGGCCTATATCTACACCAGTTTTGCCCCCGAAGCGATCTTGATCAGTCGCGCTGGGCCGCTGCGCGCGATAGCCAACAGTGTTAATTTGGTGCGCCACAATATGCCCAGCACCTTGGGGTTGCTGATACTGAGCTATGTGATTTTCACCGGCTTGGGCGTCATCTGGCGGCAGCTTGCCGTGAGCCCGCTCGGGCTAGCTTTGGCCATCCTGATGAGTGCCTATGTCGGTAGTGGGCTGTGCGCTGCCCGTTTGGAGTTTTACCGTCAACGTTGGATTCCGTAGACACGGGGGAACCCTGTTCCCCATGTGCATGAAGTTAAGGGGCCTACGGCCCCTAAGACCCCGCCGGAGGGGGGGATTCTTCGGGGGCCATGCCCCCCGAACCCCCACCGAACGCGGCTTCGCCGCAAATGGGGTACAGGGTGCGCGAGGGAACTAGGCTCCCTCGCGCACCCTGTACCCAACGTAAGGAAAGGTTCGTAGCGCCTTTACCGTCTGCCGCGATGGGGGTGCGGGGGCTTGGCCCCCGCAAAACCCCCATCCCAGTGGGGAGGATGCGGGGGGCTATGCCCTCCGTATCCTCCCCACAAACGGTAAAGCTGATCGCCGCAAGGCGAAATCATTCCTAAAGATATATAGAAAGTTACCAACAGGTTATGAATAACGAAGAGAGCATTGTCAACGCAGCACAATCCTACGGTGCCGATCAGATTACGGTGCTGGAGGGGCTGGAGGCGGTGCGCAAGCGCCCCGGGATGTATATTGGCCCGACCGACATTAATGGTCTGCACCACATGATCAAGGAGGTTGTTGATAATTCGGTCGATGAGGCATTGGCCGGCTATGCCACGCGCATTGAGATTATCATCTATGCCGATGGTTCGGTGCAGATTAGCGACAACGGGCGTGGTATTCCAGTGGATATTAACGCGAAACATAAGGTTTCGGCGTTGCAACTCGCCACGACGGAACTGCACGCCGGGGGTAAGTTTGGCGATGGAGGCTATAAGGTCTCGTCGGGCTTGCACGGCGTCGGGCTCTCGGTGGTCAACGCACTCTCGGAGTGGATGCGCGCTGAGGTGCGCCGCCACGAGCAACTTTGGATGCAGGAGTATCGCATTGGCATACCGCAAGCCCCCGTGCGGGCGCTTGGCCCGGCAGAAGGAACGGGCACGACAATCCACTTTAAGCCCGATGTGACTATTTTTAAGGATGGGATTGACTACAATTTTAAGGCCATTGCGCAACGCCTGCGCGAAATGGCCTATTTGACCAAGGGCTTACACTTCCGCTTTTGCGATGAGCGCGACGGCCAAGAGGTCAATTTCTATTTCGAGGGAGGCATTATTAGTTATGTGCGCCACCTGAATAAGGATAAGGAGACCCTGCACAAGCAGCCCTTCTATGCCGAGCGGATGGTGAATGATGTGGCGGTTGAAGTGGCGATGCAGTATGCTAATACGTATGATAGTGATTCGGTCTATGCGTTTGCCAATAATATCAACAACACCGACGGTGGGGCGCACATTTCGGGCTTCCGCACGGCGCTGACGCGGGTGATCAATACCTATGCGCGCGCCAAGAGCATTCTCAAGGAGAATGAGGCCAACCTGACGGGCGATGATGTGCGCGAAGGGCTGACAGCCGTGATTAGTGTGAAGCTGAAGGATCCGCTCTTTAGCTCGCAGACCAAAGAAAAGTTGGTGAGTCCTGAGGCGGCGGGGGCGGTGGGGGCAGTGGTTGGCGATGATTTTGCGGCTTGGCTTGATGAGAATCCGAGCGATGCGCGACGCATCATCGAGAAGACTATCTCAGCCGCCCGGACGCGCTTGGCGGTGCAGAAGGTGAAGGAGACGGCACGCAAGAGCGCGATGGAGGGCTTTTCGCTGCCCGGTAAGCTGGCCGATTGCTCCGATACCAACCCTGCCCGCTGCGAACTCTACATCGTCGAGGGCGATAGCGCCGGCGGCACGGCCAAGCAGGGGCGCGACCGCCGCTTCCAAGCGATTTTGCCGCTGCGCGGTAAGATTCTCAATGTTGAAAAGAGCCGCATGGATAAGATGCTCTCTAATGCGGAAGTACGGGCGCTGATTACAGCGATTGGTACAGCGATCGGCGAGCAGTTTAGCACTGAAAAGCTGCGCTACCATCGTATCATTCTGATGGCCGATGCGGACGTAGACGGAAGCCACATCCGTACGTTGCTGCTCACCTTCTTTTTTCGCCATATGCGCCAGTTGATTACCAGTGGACACCTCTTCATTGCCCAGCCGCCGCTCTACCGCATCAAACATGGCAAGGAACAGGTTTACACCTATTCGGATACAGAACGCGATACCTACCTAGAGAAGTTGGGCGAGACAGAGCGGTTGCGCGTAGGCATTCAGCGTTACAAGGGTCTCGGTGAGATGAACGCAGAGCAACTCTGGGAGACGACCTTGAATCCGGCGAACCGCGTGATTCTCCAAGTGAACTTGGAGGATGCGCAGTTGGCCGATGAGACCTTCACCATGCTGATGGGTGATCTGGTACCGCCGCGCCGTCGCTTCATCCAGACGCATGCGAGTGAGGTGCGGGATCTGGATGTGTGATGGAGGAGCTTATGCAATCGCCCTTCCCCGGTATGGATCCGTTCCTTGAGGTGCCAAGTGGTTGGCCCACGTTCCACCATTGGCTCTTGTCGGTCATGAGCGAATTGATCATCACGCAGATCACCCCTAACTATGTACTCAAGGTTGAGGAGCGCGTCTATATTGTTGATGACGTTGAGCCTTATGAGCGGCAAACCATTGCCCCCGACATCTTCCTTGTGCAGAGTCCCACTGCGCCCACGCTCCAGGTTGCTGCGCCCGCCACGGCGACGCCCGCCACGATCATCGAGCGCCTTCCGTCTGTTCCTGATGTGCGCGATCGTTACTTGACGATCTATGACCGGCGTAGTCGGGAGTTGGTGACGATTATTGAGGTCTTGTCGCCCTGGAACAAGGCGCGTGGCTCGCGGGGCAACCGCGAATTTTTGGCGAAGCGCGAGGCGGTCTTCGCGACGCGCACCCACTGGATCGAGATTGACCTGCTGCGGGCGGGCGAGCGCCCGGAGGAGGTCGCGGGCCAGAGTGATTACTATGTGCTGTTGCGGCGCGGCAATGCACACGGGCGCCTAGCGGTCTGGTATGTAGACGTGCGCGACGCGCTGCCCTGTATTGTGGTGCCGCTGCGTGAGCCAAACTCCGATGTGGTACTTGACCTGCAAGCGGCTTTTGCCACCATCTACCAGCGCGCCCGCTACGCCGACGATGTTGATTACAGCCAACCTGTGCCACCGCCACCGTTGCGCCCCGCTACGGCGGCATGGGTTGGGCAGCGGGTGGCGGCATGGCGCGAGGGGTAAAAGAGTATGAGGGAACCGAGTTCTCTCGTACCCTTCCGCTATCCGGCAGAGTAAGGCCGCAGCCGACTAAAGTCGGCACTACCTAGAGCGCAGACTGTAAAGCTCCTACGAACTATTTCTAAGGATCACACCCATGCTCGACTACCCCGGCCAGGCCGACCGCGCCGCACAACTGGAACGCAGCGCTCTCTTCGTTCCCGCCTCGCGCTGGAACATGATCGAAAAGGCGGTGCGCAGCGCCGCCGATGCCGTGGTGATTGATCTCGAGGATGCCGTGGCTCCCAGCGAGAAGGAGCAGGCCCGCGCCAATCTGATCCGCGCCATGCGCGAACTGGACTTTGGCCCGCGCCTCCGTATCTATCGCATCAATAGCCTCGCTACCCCCTTCGCCTACCGCGACCTCACCGAGGTGCTTGAGGTGGTAGGCGACCGCGTGGATCTGATTTTGGTGCCTAAAGTTGATTCTCCCGACGACCTACGGTTTGTGGCCCGTCTGTTGGATCAGATCGAACTGGGCCTAAACCAGACGCGGCGCATTGGCCTCGAAGCACAGATCGAGACCGCAAATGCTTTCCTCTACGCCCGCGAGATCGCGGCGGCCACCCCCCGCCTTGAAACGCTCATCTACGGCCCCGGCGACTACGCCGCCGCCGTACGTGCCCCCCTCGCCAGCATCGGCGAACGCGACGCCCACGACGAACTCTATCCGGGCCACCGCTGGCATGCTGTCATGCACACCATCGTCGCCGCCGCCCGCGCCAACGGCCTACGCTGCCTCGACGGCCCCTTTGCTGGCCTCAAAGCCCCCGAAGAACTCGAGCGTGCCAGTCGCATCGCCCGCGCTATGGGCTTCGACGGGAAACAATGTATCCACCCAGCCCAAATCTCGGTCGTCAACCGCGTCTTCAGCCCGCCTCCCAACGAGGTCGCATGGGCCGAAGCAGTCATGCAAGCCTATACCCAAGCCCTCGCCCAAGGGCGCGGGGCCTTCAACTTCGACGGCAAAATGATGGATGGTGCCAATATCCGCATGGCCCAGATCATCGTCGAGCAGCAGCGCAAAATTCAGGCACGCGGAGACGGATAGACGGCGAGAGTGTGAGGCCATGGCCCCGCGCAAGCCTTCCGGCGGGGGTGTGGGGGCATGGCCCCGCGCCAGCCTTGCGGCGGGGTGCGGGGGCATGGCCCCGCGC
>RSAS01000896.1:9767-11647 GCA_003934145.1 Candidatus Viridilinea halotolerans
CGCGCCAGCCTTGCGGCGGGGTGCGGGGGCATGGCCCCGCGCCAGCCTTGCGGCGAGGGTGCGGGGGCATGGCCCCGCGCCAGCCTTCCGGCGGGGGTGCGGGGGCATGGCCCCCGCAAACAGAAAAAGCCTCACAGGTCTAACAGACCTGTGAGGCTTTTTCTACCCTCCTAGTCCGCCGCCATCTCTCGCTCGGCCTTCTCAGCGGCGGGGCGGCCCATGCTGCGCCCCTGCTGCACGGGACGACGTTTGCCGCCCTTGACGCTAGCAAGCTGATCCTGCAGGTTCTTACGGAAGAGCACACTCGTCACCAAGTTCACGAGACGGTTGCTATTATCCTTGACACGGTGGAAAATGGTGGGCCACGCATACATGCCCAAGAAGTGCTGCAAGTAGCGCAGTTGATACTCCATCGGATCGTAGCGGTCGCAACGCACAACGAGGTTGTGGGCCGTATACTTATCCCAATCCTCATCCACAATCAGGTTCTGCTCTTTGTAATCCTTATAGAGCTGCGTGCCAGGATAGGGTGTGATGATGGAATAGATCGGCATCACGATCCCATTATCGCGCACGAAACGCTCGGTGGCCGCCATATCCTCATAGCTATCCATCGCAGGATTGGTGAGGAAGTTGCCCTGAATGTTGAGCCCCGCCTTGCGACAGTGCTCAATAATCTCAGCGTAGCGCTGCACCGAATTGGTGCGCCCCTTGTTGTAGCTCTGTAACGTCTTCTGGTTGACCGACTCGAAGCCGACCAGTGCCATCAGACAGCCCGCCTTGACCAGCAAATCAACTGTCTTATCGTCCTCAAGGAAGTTGATGCTGATAAAGCTGCTGAACTTGATGTTGCATTCGGCCAAGATTTCAAGAATTTCCCACGTACGCTGCTTATTGACGCCGAGATTCTCATCGGTAAACATGAACCAGGGTGTCTTGCCATACTTGGATTCTTGAAAAAAGACCCGTTTAGCCTCCGCGATCTGGGCGCGGATCGATTCAGGTGACTGAATGCGATAGAGCCGTCCAGTGAAGTTAGGCGTCACACAGAAGGCACAGGTATAAGGGCAACCACGCGTCATAAAGATCGGAATAGACTTGCGTGCATCCACCTTACCGCGCCGACTCGCCTTAAAGATGCGCTCATAATTGAGCGGCGGCACCTCGTTAACCGGCGGGAAGTCCTTTGAATCATAGCGCGTGGCCAACTGACCGTCAGCCAAATCCTGAAGCAACTGCGTCCAGAGGTGTTCCGCCTCACCGCACACCACCGTATCGGCGTGGGCAATCGCCTCGTTGTAGTTAAACGAGACATGCACCCCGCCCAGAACCACCTTGGTTCCATGGCGGCGGAACTCATCGGCGATTGCATAGGCGCGCATCACATTCATGGTACGCGTGGTAATGCCCACCAGATCGTACTGCCCCGTATAATCAATCGGATCGCCGAACAGTTCATCAGCTAATTCAATGTGATGTTGGGGTGGGGTAATGCTAACCAACACACCGACACCCATAAGAAAGAGCGCCTTCTGGCTGCTGTCTTCCTCTTTGTGGCCTTTAGGCGTGATGAGCAGGATACGGAGCGGTCTGATTGCCTCAGGCGGGCGTAATGGTGCCCTGGGGGCGAGGGGAATAACGCCCTCGGTGGCGACTCGGCTCACAGTGGTTCTCCTCCAATGTAGACTGCCAGACGGATAACATTATATCAGTCTTTTGTATGTGTGTACAGTTGACAGGCTACGCGCAGGGTTGATGCAAAGCCTTGGGGCTGCGCCCCAAGCCCTCTTTTTTTCTTCGCGTGTTGGCGGCTTTGCCGCCAACACGCGAAGAGGAGAGGTTTTTCGGGGGAGGCTTCGCCTCCCCCGAACCCCCGCCGG
>RSAS01000896.1:11747-13145 GCA_003934145.1 Candidatus Viridilinea halotolerans
TCGGGGGAGGCTTCGCCTCCCCCGAACCCCCGCCGGCGGGCGGCGGCGGCGCCGCTCCGTTTAGCCTAGGGCAGACGCCTGCGCCAGCAACTCCTCCGGGCTGGGCGGTGTAAAGACCACCGAGAAGGGCGCGACCCAACTCCAGCGGATGATGCCCTCTTCATCAATCACGAAGCTGCCCGGTAACGGTACGCCAAAGCCAGACCCCATCCCGTAGCGGTAGAAGACCGCCCACTCCGCATCGCTCAACACCGGAAAGGGGGCACGCAGCGTCTCGGCGACATAACTCGTCATGTCGAGATCGGTGCTACTCACCACTAACAGCGCCACCTGGCGAGCCTCAAACTCATGATACGCTTCCCGCAAAGCATCCAGCTGCGGCGCACAGTGCGGTCAGAAGAAGCGATCACTCACGATGCGCGTCAGGTTCAACACCACCTTGCGACCACGCAGGCTGCTCAACGTCAGCGTGCGCCCATACTCAATCTGCGGCCCCTGCGGGCCAGCAATCATTTGCGCATAGGGCAGCGTAAAATCGGGAGCGACGCTGCCCACCTCGGGCACATTGGCTGGCCCGCGCGGGCGCACAAACTCGCGCCGCCACTGCGCCGTCATCGGAATGAAAGGACGTGCCATGCCTTACCTACCTCTCTTCACACACCTGCTTCAATCGCTGCATCTGCCCCTGCGCATCCCAGCTCATCAACGGCCCCACCGTGAACGGCCAGAGCAGACTCAGCCCGGGGATGCAGACATTGTACTCGATTCGATTCTGAATCAGCGTCTGGCCTCCATCCTGCTCCAGCCAGTGCCACGCATCAAACCCCTCCCAAAAGCCATGAAAGGCCCAGAGAATCAACCCCGGACGACGCTCATACACGACATAATGCGCTTCAAGCAGCCGTCCCACCCCACTCAGCGTCAAACGCCAACGAGCACCCTGCGCAAATTGCCATCCGTCCACTGGCGTAAACTGCACCGAACCCGAAATCCAGCGTACCATCAACTCATGATCGGTCATCACCGTCGCCACCCGCTCCATCGGTGCTGCAACGACGACGAACTCCTCCATGAGGTGGGCGTAATGCTTTGTTGCCATAAATCTAGTATAATCCTATTGAACAGCTTTTGTCCAGGTTTTTCTTGCATTTTGGCGGCTTCGCCGCCAAAATGCAAGCGAAGAGGTTTTTCGGGGGAGGCTTCGCCTCCCCCGAACCCCCGCCGCAAGGCGCAAGCTCGCTCGCGGGGGCGCGGGGGCATAGCCCCTGCACAATCCCCCCCTGCGGGGGCGCGGGGGCGCAAGCCCCCGCACAACCCCTCCCCACGGGGGCGCGGGGGCGCAAGCCTCAAAGGGTTTCACCAAATGGGGATAAACTGCCGCTTTTTGCGGTACGCAGC
>RSAS01000648.1 GCA_003934145.1 Candidatus Viridilinea halotolerans
AAGTCGGCACTACCTATTGGCGCAAACGGTAACGTTGCCACGAACCTTGTCTTAGAGATGGGGGTCAGGGGCAGACAGAAAACGTGTGCGTTGCCCCGCAAGAACCGCATCGGAACGCCAAGAATCTCGATGCCTTCTCCCCTCTCCCACAACGTGGGAGAGGGGCAGGGGGTGAGGGCCATCCATGGCATCCCCAATAACCTATTCGTGGCTTGTGGAGCGAATGTTTTGTGCCTCTCCTCGCGACCTCGCGTCCTTGCGACCTCGCGTCCTCACGCCAACGGCAACTCCACCACAAAGCTACTTCCTTCACCCTCGCTACTTACGACGCGGATCGTGCCGCCGTGGCAGCGGATCAACTCAGCCACGACATAGAGGCCAATCCCTGTGCCGGGGATGCGCCAGCGCCCACTGTTGCCCGCCCGGTAGAAACATTGGAAGAGGTTGGGCAGATCGGCAGCGGGAATGCCAATCCCTTGGTCGCTAATCGTCACCCAGACGCGGCTGCCGTCATCTTCCATGCTAATCTGAACGCTGCCCCCTAAGGGGCTATATTTCACTGCATTATTGATGATGTTTTCAAAAATCTGTACCAAGCGCAATTCATCACCCAGAATCAGCCGGGGCTGGGTAAGGCCGCTCGTGTGAATAGTGTGGCGCGTCAGGTCAACTTGCATCACGTTCACCACGCGGGCGAGTAGCGCACTCAGATCGAGTGGCGCAACGCTAATGCGCAATTGGCCCTGTTCGATACGCGAGATATCGAGCAACTCATTCAACATCCGATCAAGGCGTTGCGTCTGCTGGGTGATCTGTTGCAACGTCGCCACGAGACTCGCATCGCTGCCCTGCGCCGCCCGCAGCCGCCGTTCGAGCAATTGGGCGTGACCAAGCAGCACGGCAATCGGCGATTTGAGTTCGTGTGAAGCGACGGAGAGAAATTGGTCGCGCATGCGCAGCGCCGCCTCCGCTTGGGCACGGGTGCTCTGCAGATCTTCGTAGAGACGCACGCGGTAGAGCGCTTGCAGCGTGAGATCGGCAAGCGTAAGCAAAAATTCCTGTTCCGCCGGACTAAAGCTCTGCTGCTGGCGAAAGCCAAAGACGATACCGCCGAGCGCCCCATCACCCAGTGGCAGCGCCACACAAGCCCCCTTGGGGCGGTCGTGGCACAGGCGGGGGAGATCACGAAACCGTGGTTCGTCCATCTCCGCACTCGACAGAAAGAGCGCCCTACCGCTACGCAGCGCCTCGGTAATGGGCAGATAGGCCGTCAAAGGGCAAGTGAAAGTTGTACTCACTCGTTCGGGCGCACCACGACTAAGCGGTGGTAGTTCCTCCAAGTGTAGTCCATCAGCCGCACGCAGCAGCAGCACTCCATGGCTGGCATCCAGCGCAACCGTAGCCAAGTTTACCACCACACTTGCCACCGCACGGACGCTCAACGCTGCCCCCAGCGCCGCCGTAATGCTCTGCAGCCAACCCAAACGCATGGCGCTCTGCTGCTGGGTCAGTTGCGCTGCCAACGCTTCGGGCTGCTGCGCAAGCGTACTGATGCGTAGGCTGAGGAATTCACTCAGCAACTCGCCCATCGTACGCAGCGTAAACGTTCCCACACAAGGGCCGCTGTAGTGCTGACAGCAAATCATGCCCCAGAGGCGTTCGTGCTGAAAGAGCGGAACGCTGAACGTGGCGCGTAACCCATGCTGCAACAACAGGGTACGCTGACTCTGACTCGGTGCTACCAGCGTGAGTTGCGCAAAGATCAACGCCGCATCCGCCGCTAGCGGCTCAGTGGGTAGCAACGCCACCGGCTCGGCGGCGGCATCGGCCAGCACCACCACCTGTGGGTTGATGGCATGCGCCAGTAAAGCCGGTGGGATACTTGTTGCTGTGGGGCTGCAATGCATCCTTGTGGACAAGCCATGCTGCACCTGTTCAGCCAACACCGCGCATGTCGCATCGGGTTGCACCTGCATGATCACTACGCGATCAAAGCCGGTCAACTGGCTCACCTGCGCCGCCACCACCGGCCAGAGGCCAGCGAGCGTGCGTAGGGTGCGTAAGGAGCGCACGATGGCCACCAGCACCGGCCAACGTTCCGTAGCCGCGACTGGTTCGAGTTCCAGCCACACCACGCCCGGCTGGCGCAACAAACGGCCAAGCAGCGGGCGTGGGGCGTGGGGCGTATCAAGCGTGAGACTCACCAGCGGGCGCACCTGTGGGCTGACATCGGTCAGCGCTGTGCGCAATTGCGCCACCTGCTGCGCCCCAAAGAGCAGCGTGAGCGGCTGACCAAGCAACTGTTCGGGGGGAATCCCAAGCAACGGCAATGCGTTTGCACTAACCTGCACAATGGTCAGATCAGATTCCCGCAGAACCAAGAGTGCGCCATGGGTTTGAATGAAAGTGGTTAAACAGTGCTGCGCGTTATAACACCCTAAAAAAAACGCATCCATTTACTGGTTGCTTCACGCGGACACATTGGCTGGCTCTGTCTCAGCATTAGCATCGCGTAGCGTGCTAAGATCACGGATGCGTTCCGTGAAGAGAATGCCATTGAGGTGATCTACCTCATGCTGGATCACCCAACCAAGCAACCCGTCCGCCTTGCGCAACCGCCGCGCCTTCCCCGTTATATCCTGAAACTCCACCGTAACCCACGTATAGCGCGGCACCTCGCCATACCAACCCGGCAGGCTCAGGCAGCCCTCTTCACGCAGTACCTCTTCACCACTTACCTTCACAATCTTCGGGTTGAAGAAAACGTACTCTTCGGCAGGTGCAACTTCCACCTGCGTCCCATCTTCCTGCTCCTCAATTTCGGCAGGGATGCCAACAATACAAAGCTGAATGGTCAAACCCACCTGCGGCGCCGCCAAACCCACGCCATTCGCCGCATGCATCGTTGCAAACATGTCCGCTACCAACTGTTTCATGGCACGATCCGGGAGCTTCACCGGACGGCAATGGGTTTTTAGTACCTTCTTATCACCCTCATCATCAATGCGCAAAACACGTCGCAGTGCCATAGTCGCTACTCGCTCTCACTCTTATTCTTGGGTATCACGACGGTCTGTGGCGACCGTCGGGTTTGTGTCTTTCATTATAGCATGGGCTTGCGTCCATGCGCATGTAAGGTCTACTGCCTAGGGCCACGTCAAAGTCGTTGGGGCTGCGCCCCAAGCCCCGCCGGACAGGGGGAAATGCGGGGGAACCAGGTTCCCCCGCCCCCCCTTCCTACACGTTTTGGTCATACCCAAACATCGCGGCCTGCACCGCCATCCCCGCCGCCAGCAAGGTCGCTTCGCTGCCCGGGTTGCCGATGATCTGCACGCCGATGGGCATGCCATGGCCGTTACGCCCCACGGGCACGACGAGGCCCGGTAGCCCTGCCAAGTTGACCCAGACGTGGTAGCTCGTCGTGAAGAGCATGGTGGCATAGGAGAAGCCGTAGGGCGGTGCGCTGGTGGGGAAGACCGGGCAGACGGCCACGCCGTCGCTGCCGATCAGGGCACTGATTTGGCTGCGTAGGGGCTTATCTCGCCCCGCTGCAACGCCGCGAGCATCGCGTGGGCCGACTGGGTACGTAGGTCGTGCATAGGTGTCTCCGGCTGAATTGCGTCACCTTGCTATAATACACCTAGACGGTGGGCATGGCGGTTGCAAAGTCCCAATAGGCTCAGATAGTATCCGCAGATTACGCAGATTACGCAGATGAGGAAGCAATAATCTGCGTAATCTGCGTAATCTGCGGACGATCAGGATGACTTTGCAATCGCCATGAGACGGTGGGGCGCTTGCGCCCCTGCGCATCCCTAGTACGCTATAATGAGCGCAGCCGTTGACATAGCGAGGTTGCCTTATGATGATTGAAAGCTCGTTGACCCGCCAGGAATTTGTTCGTTATTCACTGAAGCGCCACTTTACCCGGCTTACTTTTTATCTCTACGCTTCGGTCTGTGCGGTAATAGCCGCCTTTACCTACTTTAATCCCCAAGTTTCGCGCCTGCTCTATCTGGCAGCGGTGCTGCCGGTGCTGGCCTATAGCATCGGTGGGTGGCTCGCGGTGCTGCGTCGCAGCCGTGATGAGCATCTGCCGGTCTATCTGCCCATACGCTACACCTTCAGCAAAAATGGGGTGGAGGTGAGCTCACGCTTGGGGCGTAGCGTCGTGCCCTGGAGCGACATCAAGGGCTGGGAGAAGCTGCTAGAGGTCTATGAACTGGCGCTACAGAATGGCCAGGTACTCGTGATTGCCCAACGTGCGTTAGCGGCACGTCAGCTAAGCGAGTTTGAGGAGTTGTTGCGAAAGCATGTTCCGTTGGGGCCGAAGGGACGCTGATAGCCGCGACAGGTGTAATGCTGTTTCGCACCACCTTCTGGCGGGGTTTTTAGGGGCCGTAGGCCCCTTAACATGATTGGTTCCCCAAACCCCCGCCGGAGGCACCCCTAGCCGCGTCGCTTCAAGACATCCACCAACTCTTCGAGCGAGAGGGCCGATGGGACGCGGGGAGGGGCTTTGGGGGTGCCGCAGAGCAGTAGGCGGTGGCTGGGGTGCAAATACCAATCGGCCTGCTTGTCTACGCGCTTGAGATCGTTGTAGATCGGGCCGAGATCCACGGCAGAACGGTGCTGCGCCGCGATCCCCATGTAGCCGCGGCGGTCGCGGTAGGCGTAGAGAACGGCACCGTGACTATAGGCTAGTTTGCTGGAGCCGCCATCGTCGCTGGCCATGGCAATGCCTAAGCCCCAGCGCGTCTGAAACTCAAGACGGCGGTTGAAAGCGCGTTCAAGGCGCACGCTGCGCTGCTCGTGTTCATACCACGCATCAAGGTTGGGCAACATCGCCATGGCCACATGGTGGGGCCGATTGGGGTAGAGCGCGTTATAGCCCGCAATTAGATCGGTAATATTGAAAAAGACCGGCTGCGGGCCACCGTAGGCCTCCGCGTGATCAATCCGTGTCACCTGATCAACCAGTTGGCGCAGGGCAGGATCGGCGGGGGCAATCGCACGGCGCACCAACTCGGCTGCGCTTAGCGTGGTGTCGGCACAGTGGTGGTGATCAAAACGCCCCCCGCCGGTATCCACATGGACAATCGCGGGGTCGGCGTCAGGCGGGCGGCTGTCGAGGGTACGACCCGCCGGGACAAACTCGAGGTTGGCGTCGCTTGCGCCACCAAAACGCACCAAGATCCAGATGGCAACGAGGCAATCGAGATCCGGTGCCAAGTGGCCGACGATAACTGTTGGGGCTTCCAAGCGCGATCGGCTCGCATTCTAGGAGGCAATTCTATAGTTCTTCAGATAAAGAATCTTGAAAGGGAGGGGTTCGGGGAGGGCTTCGCCCTCCCCAAACCCCTCCACCCATCCTGCAGGTCTGAGTATAACAAAGGGCTTGTATGAGAGTCAACAGACGTGCATAATTTTCACGCTTTGATTGTACCATGGTATCAGGGTGTGGGAGAACACGGTTCTCCCACACCCTTCTTAGTGCATTGTCAAGGAGCACACGCCCTCATACCAAAGGCTGATCCCCCTCCGCCTGAAGCCTACCTTGTCCCCTGTCAACGTGGTGCTTCCGTGAATCAACCTAGAGGCGCATGACAAGCACTTGGCAATCTGCTAGGCTAAGGGGGTGAGGCGAGAGGCGAGGACGCGAAGAGGCGAGGACGCGAAGAGGCGAGGACCTACTCTCTGCTCTTAGTTCTTCTGCTCTCCTTTTCCTCTGCTCTCTGCTCATCTGCTCTCTGCTCATCTGCTCTCTGTTCCTCTGTTCTTCACTCAAGGAGTTTCACCATGTTCAAAGGCTGGTTTCGGCGGCGCGGAGCGCAGGATGCCAAGGATGCTGCTGCGAATTCTGCGCACTTGATCGATCTGCGTAACATTGTGAAGACCTTCGAGAGCGCCGCCGGTAGCTTCACTGCCCTCAAAGGCGTCAGCCTGACGGTGGATCGCGGTGAGTTTGTGGCGATCATTGGCAAATCCGGCTCCGGCAAGTCTACGCTGATCAATATGGTCACCGGCATTGACCGCCCGACCAGCGGTGATGTCTTGGTGGCTGGCACGCCGGTGCATACGCTGAGCGAGGGCCAGATGTCGATCTGGCGCGGTAAGCATCTGGGTATCATTTTTCAGTTCTTTCAGCTCTTGCCTTCGCTGACGGTGGTGGAAAATGTGATGCTGCCCATGGATTTTTGCAATATGTACCGCCCCCGTGAGCGGCGTGAACGGGCGATGCAACTGCTGGCGCAGGTGGAGATGACCGAGAATGCCCATAAGCTGCCTTCGGCCATTTCGGGCGGCCAGCAGCAACGCGTCGCCATCGCCCGCGCCCTCGCCAACGATCCGCCCATTCTGATCGCCGATGAGCCCACCGGCAACCTCGATAGCAAGACAGCCGAAGCGGTTTTTAAGCTCTTTGAAGAACTGGTCGCCGCCAACAAGACGATTGTCATGGTGACCCACGACAACGACCTGGCCCGTCGCGCCAGCCGTTCGGTAATTGTCGCTGATGGCGAGATTGTGAACCAGTATTTGGCCAATGCGCTGCCCAAACTGAGCCTCGATCAACTGATTACGGTCACGCGCCAACTGGATCGTCTCAGTTTTGCCCCCGGCCAACCAATTGTGCATCAGGGTACTCCCGCCGACTATTTCTATATCATTACCCGTGGTCAGGTTGAGGTGATTATTGATCAACCCGGCGGCGGTGAAATTATTGCCGAGGTACTGACCCAAGGGCAATACTTTGGCGAGTTGGGCCTGCTCGACGACAACACACGCCGTGCTACGGTGCGCGCCGCCCACGACGGCGGCGATGTGGAAGTGGTCGCCCTCGACAGCGCTGAGTTTCACGCGCTGCTGGCCGCCTGCGACGGCACCCGCGCCGACGTGGAGCGTATCGCAGGACAACGCCGCTCAAACGGCATGGCGGCCTAGCCATCCGGCGGGGGTTCGGCGGCCTAGCCATACCGGCGGGGGATCGGGGGCCTCGCCCCCGCAAAACCCGCCTTCAGGCGGAGGCTTGGGGCTTCGCCCCCGGCGGGGGTTCGGGGGCGAAGCCCCCGCAAAACCCGCCTTCAGGCGGAGGCTTGGGGCTTCGCCCCCGGCGGGGGTTCGGGGGCGCAGCCCCCGAAAAACACTTCTCTCTTGCGTGTTGGCGGCAAAGCCGCCAACACGCAAGAAAAACGGAGAAACACAATGCTCGCACCACGCTGGCGCAAAGTAATCGGCGACCTGGTGAGTAATAAGACGCGCACGCTGCTGGTGGTGCTCTCGATTGCGATTGGCGTCTTTGCCATCGGCATGGTTTCCGGTGGCCGGGCGATCCTCATGCGCGACCTCAATGGCGATTGGAACGCGGTAAATCCTGGGAGTGCCTCGATTATGACCGAGCAGGTTGATGAGGCGCTGGTGCAGGTCATTCGACGCATGCCCGGCATCGCCGATGCCCAGGCGACACGCAGCGTGAGCCTGCGGGCGCAGAGTGCTACGGGTGAGTGGAAAGATTTGCAACTTCACGTCGTTGCCAAGCCCGAAGATCTGCGCATGTATGTGCCGACGCCGCTGAGTGGCGCGTGGCCGCCGGAGCGGCGCTCGGTGGTGCTGGAGCGTGCCGCCCTGCCCTGGCTTGGTGTCGCCGAGGGCGATACCCTCCTCCTTGAGTTGCGCAACGGCAAGCGTCACGAACTCGTCATTGGCGGTACGGTCTACAACCTTGGCAGTGGCTTCCCTACCTCAATGGCCAATATTGGCTATGGCTATATCAACGACCGCACCGCGCTCATGCTGGGTGCGTCGCCCTACGCCAGTGCGCTCGACATTCAGGTGGCCGAAAACCAGTATGACGAAGAGCATATTCGCACAATTGTGAGCCAGGTGGAGGCGCAGATCGAACGCAGCGGACGCACCACCTATGGCGCGATGATCAACAAGCCGGGCGTCTACCCCGCCGACGATTTTGTGCAAGCCTTCACGCTGCTGCTTACCATCATTGGCTCGTTTGCGCTGCTGCTGAGTGGCTTCCTGGTGATCAATACGGTTAGCGCGCTGCTCACCCAGCAGATGCGCCAGATTGGGGTGATGAAATCGCTTGGTGCGCGCACCATTGATATTGTGCAACTCTACTTGGTGACGGTGCTGGCTTTTGGCCTGCTCTCGCTGCTTATCGCCATTCCGTTGGGCACGCTGGGCGCATGGGCGCTCGCCGCCTTCTTCGCCGCTCTCTTTAACTTCGACATTGCCACGGTGGTGCCTACGCCTGCCGTGCTGAGCCAACAGATCGCGGCGGGCCTGATTATTCCGCTGCTGGCCGCGTTGGTGCCGGTGATCAGTGGCACGCGGGTGAGTGTGCGCGAAGCCATCGGCGGGCCGGGGTTGGGCAAGGGGCGCTTCGGACGTAGCCTGATTGACCGCCTCCTCGAACGTATCCACTTCCTCTCGCGCCCGATGCTGCTTTCGCTGCGCAATACCTTCCGCCGCAAAGTGCGCCTGCTGATTACGCTGAGTACCCTCACCCTCGCCGGCCTTGTCTTTATGGCCGTGCTCAGCGAACGTGCCAGCCTGAACGCCACGATGGATCAGGTTTTTGAACAGATCGATACCGATGTCTTTATCTTCATGGGCCGCCCCTACCGCACCACGATGCTCGATCAGGTTGCGAACATCCCCGATGTGACGGCGGTGGAATATTGGAATAGCTACACCGGGCGCGTCTTTGACGCGGCGGGCCGCGAGAGTACCAAGACCTACCAGATCCACGCTGGGCCAGCCGAAACCCAGATGTTTCACGTCGCTATGAGCGAGGGCCGCTGGCTGCATCCCGACGACTATGGCGCCGTGGTGCTCTCGAGCGACTACCTCGTGGACTACCCCGACGTGCAGGTGGGCGACACGGTACGTATCAAAGCCAACGGGCGCGAACTCGATCTGCAAGTCGTTGGGCTGTCGCGCAAGCCCTTCCCGATGGCGGCCCTCTACGTCAATCTGCCCACCTTTAGCCGCCAGATGGACGATACCGGGCAGGCGAGCGAAATCCGTATCCTGACCAGCCTGCGCGACCCGGCCATGCAAGAGCGTGTCGCCAGCGAGGCCGAGGCCCTGCTCAAGAGCCAAGGGCTGGAGGTCTCTTTGGCCCGCACCCTGACCATGTTTCGTCAGCAGAGCAACATCGGTATTGACATGGTAATTTACTTCCTCCTCATGATGGCAATGCTCTTGGCTGCCGTTGGCGGCTTGGGCCTGATGGGCACCATGAGCATCAACGTGATGGAACGCACCCGTGAAATTGGCGTGATGCGCGCCATCGGTGCTGGCAACTGGGCCATCCAACGTATCGTCATCGTTGAAGGTCTCTTGATTGGCATAATCAGTTGGATCATCGGTACTATTCTCGCTCTTCCCGTCAGTTACGCAATGCACACCGGCCTCGAAGCGATCTTCCAGGGCGACGGGGCTTTCACCTTCGTCTTCTCCATCCCCGGCGTGCTGCTCTGGCTGGTGATTGTCCTCTTTTTGGCCAGTGTCTCCAGCTTCCTACCCGCGTGGAACGCTTCGCGGGTGACGGTACGTGACGTGTTGGCCTACGAGTAGCGCTGCTGCTTGCAGCAGGGTTTTAGGGAGAGCCTGGCTCTCCCTAAACCTCCCACGATAGAATTAAGGAAACCACTTCCATGCTACGCAAAGTTCTTTTTACCATGCTCTTCGTCGGTGCGTTCTTCTTCATGAGCGCTTGTGGGCAAGCGGACGGGGCGACGGGCACGACGGGGCAGGCGGCAGAGCCAACGGTGATCCCGCCGGTGCAGGCGGCGGCGGCGGTGATTGCTGAGGGCAAAGTGATGCCCGCAAGCAGTGTCAATTTGAATTTCGAGATGACCGGCACCGTCGCTGAGTTATTGGTGGCGGAAGGCGATGCGGTGGTCGCGGGCCAGCCCTTGGCGCGCCTCGACACCCGCGATCTGGAATTGCGCGTTGCGCAGGCGCAAGTGGGCATCGAGCAGGCCCAGGCCGATTATGATCGCCTGCTCGAAGGGGCCACGCCGGAGCAGGTCGCGGCAGCCCAAGCGGAGATCGCCCGCGCCCAGGGTAGCTACCGCTCGACCCAGAACAGCGTGACCGGGGCCGATGTGACGGCGGCGCAGGCCGAACTCGAAAGCGCCCGCGCCCGTTTGGCCCAGCTCCAGGCTGGCCCCAAAGAGCCGGATTTGGCCTCAGCGCAGGCCGCAATTGATCAGGCGCAGGCCAATCTGACCAGCCAACGCGACAACCTGTCGCGGGCGAAGGTGGATGCCGAGTTGCGTGTGACGACGGCGGGCAATGCCTTGCGCAACGCCCAAGACAACTATAGCCGCATCTATTGGGAGAATATCGAACTGGATCGCGCGTCAGATGACGACCTGCCCCAGGCGCGTTTGGATGCTGAAGCGGCGGCGCTACGCAACGTCCATGATGGCGAGACGGCCTTGGCCCAAGCGCAACTCGCTTGGGAGCAAGCGCAACGTGCCGAGCAGAGCGGCATCGCGGCGGCGGAAGCGCAAGTGCGCGACGCCCAAGCGCGCTACGACCGCCTGATGAGCCCGACAGACGCCGACGCGATCGCGGCGGCGCGGGCGCAAGTGGCGGCGGCCCAAGCGCGCATCGCCAGCCTGACGGGTGGCCAGCGTGAAGGGAACGTCGCGGCGGCTCAGGCGGGTATCGCCGCCGCCCAAGCGCGCCTCGCCGAGATCCAAGCCGACCCGAGCGAGGCCCAACTCGCCGCCGCCGCCGCCCGCGTGCGCAGTGCCGAAGTGGGGCTGCGCCAAGCCGAGCTTACCCTAGAGCAGGCGACCCTCGTGGCCCCCATGGGCGGCGCCATTGCCCAACTCAACCTCAAAGTGGGCGAAGTGCCCAACCAGAGCCAAGCGGCAATCGTCATCGCCGACCTAAGCAACTGGCAGATCGAGACCGAAGACCTGAGTGAACTCAGCATCGTGCAGGTACGCGAGGGCGACGCCGTAATCATTGGCTTTGACGCGCTACCGGACTTCACGCTGCAAGGCACCGTCAGCGCAATCAAGCCCTTGGGCCAGAACCGCCAGGGCGACATCGTCTACACCGTCGTGGTCGAACCGACCAGTTGGGACGAGCGCCTGCGCTGGAACATGACCGCGACGGTGCGCATCGGGGCGGAGTAAGGATAACGCGAGTTGGTATTTCACCGCAGAGAGCGCAGAGGTACGCAGAGGGCTTTGCTGACGCACAAAAACAACCTCTGCGCACCTCTGCGTACTCTGCGGTGAAAAAAGCTTGCCTTGCACCGCGCTCACTCTGCTCCTTGGGGGCACCTTATCGTTTGGTCTGGCTGCGGTAAAAAAAGCTTGCCTTGCACCGCGCTCACCCCACCCGCGCCCGCTGGAACAGAAAATCGCCGTGGCGACGCAAGCTCAGCAAGCGCAGTTGGGGCGGGTTGCTAGGGGCAAACGCCACGCCTTCAACGAGGCTGGGCCGCGGTAGGGCGGGGGGCCGACGGTTGCCCACAATCACCGGACTCAGCGTGGTAAAGACCTCATCCAACACTCCCGCCGCCAGCAGTGCCCCGTAGGTAGCACCACCGCCTTCGCTAAGCAGGCTGGCAATGCCGTAGGTGTGGCGCAATTCCTGGCAGAGTGCTGCCAGATCGACGCTTGTGCCGGGCGAAATATGGTAGCGGGCGTGCGTGAGGCTGGCGAGGTTTGCGCGCACCCGCGCTGCCGCAGTTGCACTCGTCGCAATCAGCAGAGGCTGATCGGGAACGTGCAGCGCCGCAGCGGTGACGGGTAGATCGCCACTGCTCGTCAGGATGACGAGCAGTGGCAGCGGCGCACGCCCCTCAGCGGCTCGCAGAGCTACCCAGCCATCCTTGGCCGCCGGAAAGGTCGCCCAGGGCGTCCAGCGGTGGCCCAGCGCCATGCGCAGCGTCCCTGCACCAACCACGATTGCATCGGCGCGGGAGCGCAACAAGCCCATTAGCCATGTATCGTGGGGCAGATCGCGACTAATCGCCCCGCCGCCGCTGTGGCCAGGCTCATCAAACGAGATGCGCCCGTCGTGGGCGACAACAAAGTTGGTGAAGGTATAGGGACGTTCAGCGTGAGGCGGCGGCATGCGCCAATCACCGCCATAGATCGCTTGGATGGCGCGAGGCAGACCTACGCCGCTTGCAGCGTCATCATCGAAGAGCAGCGTATAGGACGGCACGGGGCCAATCATGGTGAAGGTGCGACTTCACCCAAGCGGGTCACGCCAGCAACCAAACGCGCCCCACGCCCCAGCGCAAAATGAGCCGCATCGCGCTGCACATAGAGATCGGCCCGCGCACCGAAGCGCACTGCACCCAGGCGTGCCCCCGCCTCTACGCGATCCCCAGGATTCACGCGACAGACCAAGCGCCGGGCGACGGGGCCAGCAATTAGAGCGATCAAGAGCGGCCCCCAGTCGGTTTGCAAGCCGATATAGATGCGCTCATTGCGCTCGCCGGCCTCGGCATCACTCGCCGCACGAAACTCGCCCGCGACATGCTCAACCATACGCACCACGCCAGGCGCGGGGCTGCGACAGACAGGTACACTCAGCGGCGTCATATGCACACTCAGGCGCAGACAATCGGAGTGGATGAAGCGATGCTCATAGACCTCTTCAACCTGCAACACAACTCCATCAGCGAGGGCAAAGAGCGTCCCTGGCTCTTGAGGGGTGGCCCGCTTGGGATCGCGGTAAAATGCCGCAGCAAGGGCGGTAAGCGCCAGCGGCACCGCCGCGAAGCGGGGGCGCAAGCCAAGCGTCAGGCCGGTTAAACCCAGCCCCAGCCCCAGCAAAGGCATACCATCGGGATCAAGTCCAGGGATGGCTGGCGTTCGCTCCTTGGGAAGAGTTTGCTCTGGCATAGAATTGGGGTACTCTAGAGATGTTGATCAAATACGCACAAGGTGTGACTCTGATTCTATCACGCTCAACCCAGAAGTGCAACTTTGACACCGATGCACCCATGGCGATTGCAAAGTCATCCTGATCGTCCGCAGATTACGCAGATTACGCAGAT
>RSAS01000483.1 GCA_003934145.1 Candidatus Viridilinea halotolerans
ATGGCGTTCCAGTGCAGAAGAGCAGACCTGTGAGGTCTTATTTGAAAGGTATTGGCACATGCTTCTCAACCACAAACATACCATCTTCCTCGCCCTCTTCTTGCTTACGCTGCTTGCCCTCCCTCAGCCATTGTGGGCTGACGAGGAGCAGTGGCGTGGGTCGGTTGAGGTTGCGCCAGACAAGTTTGGTTGGTTTCCTGATCTGGCCGTAGACTTGGAGGGCACTATCCATGTGATCTGGGGCAGTGGCGCGGAGGAGGTAAGCGAAACTGGATTAGACAAAGAGAGTATCGATGTCCTCTCGTACCGGGCGCTGCGCCAAGGGCGTTGGACGGCGATTGAGGATATTGCGCGTACAGCCAAAGGAGGCTATACGGTACGCAATAGCCTCGTGGTGAATATTGATGGCCGCATTCAGGCGCTGGTGCGCTATGAGACGGATGTGAAGGCAGTCAGTGCCCCAGCCGACGGGGCGGGGTCGGCCCAGTATTGGACAGCGCCACAGCGTTTGGGTAGTAGCTACTACAACGCGCTGGCGGCTGATAGTCGCGGGCATTTGCACATGCTCTACCAAGAGTTGGTTATTACGCGCGGTGAACAGGCCAACTTGGCCAGCGAAGTCTTCTACCGTCGCTCAACGGATGGGGGGCAAACCTGGACGATCCAGCAGAATATCGCCTATCTGCCCGGTGGTGATGAGCGTATGCAGATCAAGGTAGATCACCAAGATCGTATCCATGTAGTCTGGGATCATGGCAGTGATTGGTATCTGGGGATTGACAATCCCGCCTATGGGGTCTACCGGCGCTCGGACGATGGCGGGCAGACGTGGCAACCCGCTATTGCGCTGGGCATTGCCGATGAGCCGACGGTACAGACGGCGCTCGGCTTAACGCTCGAAGGGAATCCCCTGGCGGTCTACCGCAGTGCCAATGGTGAGCATGTCTATGCCCAATATTCGCCCGACGGCGGTGTAACGTGGCAATTCCCGGCAATCATTCCGGGCGTGCGGGCGCGCGCTCCCATCGAGCGTGGTTTGGATAGCTACAGTCTGGCTGTAGATAGCGCCAATCGTTTGCACCTGCTCATGGTCGGCTTTCCGACAGAGAGTCCAGCCGGTATTCCGATGGTATTGCATCTGATCTGGGATGGTCAGGGATGGTCGGCGCCCGAGGTGGTTTATCAGAGTGAGAAGCGCCCGATGTGGCCACGGGCTGTCGTTGCGCAGGGCAACGAATTGCATGCGGTCTGGTTTACCTACACCGCAGTGAGCGACTGGGGCGAACGGCGCATTTGGCACAACAGTCGGCCCCTCAGCAGCCCGCAGGTGGCTGCGTCGCCGCCCCGTCCCTTGCCGACGGCGGCAACAACCTACCGCGAGCGGCCCGCCAATGTCGAGGAGCATGAAGTCGCGGTAGGTATAGCCCCCACTGCACAACCCTGGCGCGACATCCAGCCGCCCACCGCCATCAATGTGTGGCGGGATGTCGTTGCGGTGGGCTTGGGCGTCCTAGGCGTACTCTCGATGCTTGTGGTGTTTACCATCCTGACCCTGCGGCGGCGGGCGCGAGAAGAGGGATGAGGGGACGGTAAAACGAGAAGGGTGTGACCAATTTTGCGCTATTGCGAATCATGCCACCATCATGAGATCTTCCGTCGCCAAGAGCACCAGGCAGCGCAACGGCGAGGCGGGATGCCACATGGAGGGCGTAGCAGCGGCCTGGTTCTTGGTGCAGAACGGTGCCTTGGGTGGCCGCTGCTACGCCCTTACATGCAGGGGCATATGTTTCTCTAGTTTGTGCTATTGCGCACAAAGTTTTATTAGGCAAGGTGTCAGGTGTCAGGTGTCAGATGATTTTATGCTACCTTGCAATTTAGGCGATTCCAACGCATCATGAGATCATCCCTGTTTCCTATCGCCTACTTCCTCTATCCTTCCCTGAGGATCGCCATGCAGCAAACAATTAAAATCCGCCAACTTAGCGAACAAGAGACCGCCACCCTGATCCGTAGCGACGAATTTAACAACCTGCAACCCTCACTCTGTAGAAAATGCGGCAACAGAGAGAGCTTTAGCAGAATGGTCTTCTGGATCGGCGGCGTACCGAAGGCTAAACAAAAGGACAATGATACGCGCAGTTTGATCGCCTACCATCTGAAGCAGCGCGAAGGCATTGAACATGTCTTCTTCAAAAACCATAGCAAACGTTTCTACGCTGACAGTGCCCGTTGCACATCTTGCGGTTCAACGACTATCGAGTTTGATATAGAACTTACCGACGAGATGATAGCCGTTGCAGCGAAACTGGTGGGCAGATCGTTTGAAGAGGTCAAACGGGAGATGGCAATCATTGCCGAGCGCCTCGCGCAGGGCAAGGAGAAGGGGAAATGAAGGTGATGAAGGGCGCAGCAGCGCTCTCCCGTCGCCAAGAGCACCATCATGGTAGCGCAACGGCGAGGCGGGACGCCACATGGAGGGCGTAGCAGCGATGCTACGTGGCACGCGGTGGAGTGCAGGCTTTAGTCGGCTAAAGCCGGCACTCCACCGCGTAGCGACCGACTTTTCAGAGAGCCTTATGAGACCTAGCAGGTGGGGCGCGGT
>RSAS01000632.1 GCA_003934145.1 Candidatus Viridilinea halotolerans
GGTTCGGGGGCATGGCCCCCGAAAAATTTCCCTTCCCAGCGGGGTTTAAGGGGCCGCAGGCCCCTTACGTTCATGCGTATGGGCCCAAGCCCCCAAACCCCCACCGGAGGTGGTGCAAAACAGAGTTACAACCGCAGGAACAGCTACTCGGAAGTGTAAACAATATTGGCTCTGAATGTAGGGTCAGCCTGAGCATCGGATTGCAAGCGGGCCAAGCCAAGGCTACGATGGGACTCAATGGAATTAAAGAGGCCGCCAATCAAGCTATGGCCATCATCCAAAGGTAACACGTAGTAAACCGCTCCATCTATGTTGTAGAACGGATGAAAGCTGTAGTCCAGTTGACCGTCAGCGAGGAGTCGCGCAACCGAACGCTGGGGCTGTTGGTTGACCTGCGTAAATTCACCTCCAATCAAGACCTTGCCATCCGGCAGGGCCACAATGCTCACCACGACCTGATCGGGGCCAGGGTTAGGCTGGAAACTCAGATCAAGGCTTAGATCGTGATTGAGGCGTGCTACATACGAGCGGCGGTGATCATTCACTTGGTGAAAGCGGCCACTCACGAGGATTTTGCCATCGGGTTGGAGCGCAATTTCGCGTAAGGTGTCACCAAAATAGATTGGTTCGGCACTGCGATCAAGGCTGCCATCAGGATTGAGGCGTGCGAAATGGACGAATGCCTGGTTTTCAATACTCAGATCAAAGCGTCCACCAATTAAAATTTTGCCATCGGGTTGAATGGCTAAACCCGCCACAAAATTATTCGAATGTGGATCCGTGTGTGCTATGTGTGCATTGAAACGTTCATCAAAGCTGCCATCAGGATGCAGACGGGCGATGCCCATGCGAATCTGGCCATCTACATGCACAAATCTGCCAGCGATCAACAGCTTGCCATCAGGCTGCAAGAGCGCCTCCCAGACACGCCCTTCGATCTCCGGGGGCACAAAGCTCGCGTCAAGCGTGCCATCAGCCTCCAAACGCGCAACGCGGCTCCGCGCCTGATTATTAAAAGATGCAAATTCGCCTACAATGATGATTTTCCCATCAGGCTGAACCACAATATCTTCAACCATGGCATCCGCGCCCGTACCAGGATCAAAGCTAGGATCTAAACTACCATCGTTATTCAAACGAGCTATGTGATTGCGCGGAATATCATCAACATGTGTAAATTGACCAGCAACAAGAATTTTGCCATCGGCTAATTGACGCATTTCATTAACGCGCGTCGCTACAGACGCCGCCGTGGGTGGTATTGGGGTGGGCAAAGGGGTATGCCAAGTGCGAGGTCGGTCGGCTACACGGAAAAATTCCTGAACCATGAGGGATGCCACCGTCCAAACTAGATTGCCACCCAATATGACAGCAATAACTGAAGAGAAGAGCAAAAAAGCAAAGACGATACGCTTAAGATCATGCTTAAAGTGAGGATTCCTTTGCATAGCTACAGCCTTTGTTTTTTTGTAGTACTAGGGTGCGCGAGGGAACTAGGTTCCCTCGCGTAATCTTCCTGCGGGGGCGGCTCCGCCGCCCCCGCAGGAAGATTCACTTTACTTCACAACGTACTCAACCAGGTAAATAACTCTGCAAAAACCTGCGCCCGTGCCGCTGGTGCCGAGAGGACGAGGTCGTGCATGGCACCCGGAATGCTGCACATGGTCACATTGCGCCCCAGCGAGGGGCCGTACTGGCGCATATGCGCGACATTGAGCACGGTGTCGGCGCAAGTGAATGCTTCACTCCACCGCTGGCCACGGTGGGATTGGCTGGCGTGCATGAGCAGGATCGGGCAACTCAGGGCCAGCCCGCCCTGGAGTTGGCGCTGGGCGCGGCGAATGGCGCGGAACCAGCCCGCATAGGCGGGCCAGCCGGCCATTGGTTTCCAGGCGAGGTCGAAGTTCCAGGTGCCGCGCTGCGTCGCGTGGATGCTCTGCACGTAGAGCGGCGAAAGAACGCCATGCACGGCAAAGGTGGGCCAGATGGCACCAAGTTGCTCGATCAGGGCGGCAAAGGGCTTTTCTACGCCCACCGCGTTAATCTCGACAAACGGACTATTGAGAAAGATGGCGTTGATGCGGTCGTAGCCATTGCCCCGCTGCGCATAGAGCGCCGCCAGCAGACCGCCAGTAGAGTGACCATTGAGCAACAACCAATCGGCGTTGATCATGGCGATAGCTTGGTCGATCTCTTCAAAATATTCGTGCAGATCGCGGCAGAAGTTGGGGCGCTGATGCGGCAAGAGCGAACGTCCGCAGCGACGCAAATCCAGGGCGTAGAAGTCGTAGCCGTGGGCGGCATAGGCCTCGGCCATGTGCAACTGGTAGAAATAATCAATGAAGCCGTGTAAATAGAGCACCGCCCGCCCGTTGGGACGCGGAGCCCGCCGTCGCACCAGCGTGGCAATCGCAGGGCTGTCGTAGGTCGGGGCAAGCTGCAACGTCGCCGCCTCGCACCCCGCAAGAACGTCGGGGTGCCAGACGGGAGGGGTTGGGGTTGGCATCATCGTGCGTCTCCTTTTGTGGGGGGCGGGGGAGGCTTCGCCTCCCCCGAAAAACTTTTTTTGTTGCTTTTTGGCGGCTTCGCCGCCAAAAAGC
>RSAS01000096.1:0-10598 GCA_003934145.1 Candidatus Viridilinea halotolerans
GGGGGGGGGGGGGGGGGGGGGGGGGGGGGGGGCGGTGAGGCGGGAGGCGAGCGGTGGGCGGCGGGAGGCGATGCGGCGGGCAGCAGGGCTTCCAGGCCGTCGCTGGCGAGAATGTTGGTATTGGTCAGCCCCAGGCGCATACAGTTTTCGTGGGCGGCGGCGAGTGCCAATTGGCAGACATCGAGCATAGTAACATGAGTCGCCCCTTGGCGGGCGGCGGCAATACCGATGCTGCCGTAACCGCATCCGACATCAAGTACCCGTAGGCCAGCCACTGGGCCGAGGTGCTGCAACAACAGTTCCGTGCCGGGGTCGAGATGCTCGTAGCTGAAACTGCCCGGTAGGCTCACCAAATGCAGCGGCCCATCGGGCATGGCAATCTGAAATTCGTGCCATGTTCCAGGCGCAATGCCGGGCTGACTGGCCCACGGCGGCGGTGGCGGCGGCGCGGCACCGCGTAGCGCCGCCGCCACCCGACAACCCCCGCCATAACCGAGGATCTGGCTTGTGCCAAAGAGCGCCGTTGCGTCACCAATCAGCGTCTGGATGCCTGCCTTGTTCGCCCCGGCGAGATTGAGGCTACCCCCAGGGCGCAAAAGCGCCTGCGCCTCGACGAGCCAGCGGCGGCCCAGCGCACGACTCTGCGGCACCAAGATGATCACCCGGTCGAAGTGGCCCGCCGCTTCAGGCAAAAGGCTCACCTGCTCCGTGACCTCCGCGTTAGCACAAGCATGAGTGGCCAGCGTCAGGCGCGCCGCACGCCGCGCAAGCAGATGGGGGTCACTCAACACCAGGGTGCCTTGGGGCAGCCGTTGCGCCAACACAGCCCCGAGCGCCCCGTAGCCAGCACCAAGGAGCAACACATGCTCAGTGGGCGCGGGGTGGATCAACGCGGCCACGAGGCGGCTTAGGGCATCAAGCGCCGGAGCGGCGCCAAGGTGGTGAGGGGGGGGATGGGGAGTCATTGGTGATTGGTAAGCCGCCCCAAGCATGCAGCATAAGGCCAGCAGTCCGCACGCGCCCGTTGCTCTTGTTCATCGCGCAATTGCCACACGCCGGATGCGTCTGGAATTATCACCACAATATCGCCACCACAAGGCGTTTTCTCCTTCATGCCCTCACGCTCGCGGTGTTCTGCAACGGGAAGAAGGCAACTGCGCGTGGCTTCAGTACAGAGGAAGCGCCTTAATCTGGTCTGTTCGTCCTGTTGTCGTCGCCAGAGCATCGCGAACAATTCTAGGCGAACATGGCCATAAGAATTCGTACTGCCAACAGAGAGAACGGCCAGTTCAGGATCAACGTGATCGAACAAGGATTCTAACGAGGTATCCCATGCACCATGATGAGGCACCTTGATGAGGTTACAGTGAATTTCTTGCGTTCTTAGATTGTGAAAATAGCGCAAAAAACTATCAATACCTTTATTATTGACATCAGCCATTAAAACAGCGCGAAAAGCGCCATAATCAACACGATATACCGCAGACACTTCATTCTTTTCTTCTGAATCAAATTGATCACGTTCCACCCGCTCCAATTCGCTAGGATGTAAACAAGTAATGGCAACATCTCCGTATTGATAAGGGCGCGGATCTCGCCTTGGCAATTGAAAGCGTACAGAAGAATTATTCTCAAGGTCTCTCAACTCACCTAATAGGTTGTGAAGTCGTTCCATTTCATTTGGATCATTTATCTTTCGATTTGTATTTAGCAATTCTCCTGGCAACATCACGAGTTCTAGCCCACGATTGAGCCATTGCTTGATGAAATTGTGCAGATTCGAAAGCTTGGGTGAATGGTCAGCATGGCCATGCGTGATATATACACTTTTGAGGTTAAGCACACCACACTTTTCCAACCATTCACAAACATAACGAGGCCTAGCTAGATCTATTAGCAGAGCATCTTGTTCGTTAAGATGAACCACAATGCTATCAGCATTACCCACATCAAGAAAAGCTATCTCAATCCCCATAATTTTGACGCTCTCTGTTAAGAAAATATTCTTGAAGTTGGCGAAGGCTCATATAGGCGCGCGAGCGATGTTGCAGGTGATGGAGTGCCCAAGGCCGTTGATCGAGATCCTCCAACGCTTGGATGGACTTACTTACCCGTGCCGAGAACATCACCCCTTCAAGAGCCCAACCGGGTAGGTTTTGGGGCAAGGTGATCCATCCCTCCTGCGCTTCTTCAGTAAGACTATCGAGAACCAACCTCACGCGATTTTTGAGAAGATCAACTTCAGTCACCCGTGCAGTGACGGGAATGCTGGGTTCGTTTACTTCAGACTTCCAACCCGTTGCTGAAGGGGATGCTCCGGTGCGTTGGCCGGGGATATAGTGTTCAATCTGATATGCTTCTTGCACAAGCCTATTCAGTAGAGGCCACCGTTCACGGTGAAGGGCTTCATGTCGCCCGTGCGCTCCTCGTAATACCACCTCCTCCTTCTGCTCAGCAAGAAGCGCCGAACGCACCAACTCAATGATTTTCGGATCAACTTGGCGCGGCAACGGAAATTGTTGCAACTGTGGTTTTGTTATGCTACGTGGGCTACGATGGCGCATTGAGAGATCTTGGCCGATGTCAGAGCGCAAAATCCCAAGACACCAGAAGAGGCGTTCTTCGTCGGTAAGATCGTGCCAGCCTGCAGGAAATACCCCGGAATCCAGTTTATAGTTGCTGAAAGGGATAACACAGTAGCCACCATCATTTGGACACAGTCCAGTCAAATCCATACGCACAGGCATTGGTTCATCGGCATTCCAGTTAGTATTCCGACTCACAAGGATTTTGCATGAGTTTCTAAAAACATGTTCATTAGAAAACATAGGACGCAATAGAAACTCTTTTGTATAAGGTATAAAACGTTCCTGATCAGGAATAAAACGAGGATCGGCTAACAATGTATCTGGTCGTTTCCAAGCAAACTTCCAGTAAGCCTGGAACGGCATATCAGCAGGCGGATTCGCAAAATAAAGCAGATTAGTTTTAATTCTAACACCAGAATGTACCTCAAAAAGACTACTCAAAGTAACCGTAGGTGCTCCGATTGATATGCCTGGTGCAATACATTCCTGCCAGGCCGAAGCACCCTGCGGCAATTGAGCAATCCATGCCTCACCCAAAAAACCCTTGGTTTGTATGCGCTCAGATTCTGCTGAGGAAATGACGCGCCGTGCGATACTATAATGCTGCCTGTTTCCCCCCTTCTGACCAATAATCACACTTACAGACTGGCGGGCACGTAAACCAACCACTCCTTCGGGTAGCAACCATGTGTCAAAGATTTGACATTCTTCAGCAAAGAGTGTTCGCACTGTGGGCCATGCATAGCGATCAGAAGTAAAGAGAATTTGTGGTAAAACGAAAGCAAACTGGTCTTTGTCGTTTAATTTAGATAGAGCAAGCTTAAGAAAGCGTACGGCTGTTTGCTTTTTTTCAACCACAGCATATGGTGGGTTGGCAACAATAACCCGTGGACGTCGTGGCATGTCCCAGGCTGGATCTTCTTCATACCTAAAATTGGTAAAGTGCTTTGGTGCTAACAAAAGGTCATTGGCCCCCATAACCTGATCAATTAACCGATAACGCAACTCAGTCATAAGGCGCGCCCATGGATCACGATCATTACCCATTACCGCATTGGCCAGCATGGTGCGGGCATCGTGATGCTGCGTCATGTCGCGCATTTGGGCCAAGCGTAGCGTAGCAGCCAGTAACAGTGTTCCCGACCCAGCAGCAGGATCGTAAATAATGCGCTCTTCTGGCGCTATGCGCTCAAGGGGCAAATGGGCAAGCATTTGGTGAGCAATGCCTATCGGTGTATAGTGCTGTTGTAGTTGCGGCGGTAGTGCCTCCCCGGAGATGCCAACTCTGCCAAGCCATGGCCAAAGCAGGTTGTTCAATTCTTCGTAGAGCAGACCAACATCATGATGGTTGATCAGGGCAAAAGAGACCTGGTGCCCCAAATAGCGAGCAAGGATTTGTTGGTAAAGGGGAGGCAAATGGTCTAGATTTTCTTGAAATGTTTGGGCAAAAAAACCATTTGTCTTCTGAGTAACTTCATACAGAAGACGCTCAACATCATTAGTTGGCAGCCGATCCCTGCCAAAAAAACCTTTGTCTTCTAATATTCGTGCTGCAAGATAGGCAATTGTTACTGAGACCACATGTCTAATGTTGCTTGCCCCTTCAGAATGACGACGCCGTGTGCTAATCTCTTGCATAACTGCGTTGATAGCACTCTTCAGCGCCTCATTGAGTACTGCCCGTTGCTTACTGAGATACGCAAAAGAGTCAAGGGCTAAGGTATGCTCTAGGTCGCCAAAAGACAATTGGCCACGCTTCAGCCGTGCAAGCGCGGCTGGTGAGAAGAGTTGTGCGCGCTGCTGCATCGCTAAAACCAATGGCACAACCTCTTCGCGTGCGATATTTTCTCTCTTAATTTCATTATCAGAAAATGTGGTGAATGTAAGATACGCACGATTATCCCCGGCATCTAAAATTGTCAAGGGAAGGGATAGACTATTGATAACTCGTTTCCAGCGATCTTCGGATTGACTTTCCGTGATCTCACCCATAGCAATCGCCAGATTATCCCAGTGGGGCGCTTGTCCGTCACTGGTCCAAATGGCTGCCACAAGTGGTTTTTCTTCGCCTTGCGCTATATCCGGAAGGTAGACTGAGTCATACCGGCGCGGTTCAACACCGGCTATTTGCTCAACTACGCTATCGATCGCAGTGTAGTCGATCACTATCTTGCCTTTTTGGCTATATGTGCGTGAACTTCGGAGGCCTGCGGCCTCTAAAGCCCTCACCAGAAGGGGGAATTCTTCGGGGGACATGCCCCCAAACTCCCAACGGCAGGCCCGCCAGAGGCTTACGTTCAGGATACGCGAGGGAACTTGGTTCCCTCGCAGCACCCTGAAATCTTCATCCCTCCCCCCCCTTCGCCTGCTTCGTGCGCTCGCGGCGCCCGGGCTGCAGGTAGCGCACTGCTAAGGCTAAAAAGATGAGGGTGGTGACGAAAGAAACGCCAAGATAGACCAACCAAGGCGCGGGGGCGAGCAGGTCGCCTTGGCTTGAGGGGATCGTCAAGAGCCACGGCCCCTCGCCTTCGCCAAGGAAGGCCGCTGTCATGCCTAAGGCAATGAAGGGATGCATGCTGAGCAACAGGCCGATTGCATAAATAAAGAGCGGGCTGTTCGCATCGAACTGTCTTTCAAACACCAAGAGGATGAAGAAGATGAAGGGAATACCTAAGAGAATCAAGACCACGCTGCTCTGCGCCATGATCGTGGCCGACAGCGTCGTGCGCATGACGCTGGAGCAGAAGAGGCCGATGGTGGCGTAGGTGATCGCGGTAGCTACGAGGCCCGCGATGCCAATCAGCAACTCCATGCCGCTGACGCCGCCAAAGAGAAAGGCGAGACCCGCCATCGGGAGCGCGGCGAAGATGAGCAGCATGGCAAAAGCGAGGGCGGAGGTGAGTTTGCCAATGGCGATCTGCAGCGGCGAGAGCAGTGAGGTCATGAGGAGATCGTAGGTTTGACGTTCATGTTCACCCGAAATCGAGCCTGCGGTCAGCGAAGGAGTGAGCAGGCAGACCTGGATCAGGCTCATGATCATGACGGTAAAAAAGATGGCCTTGCCCACGTCACGCCCGGCTTCGGGATTGCTGATGCTTGCTGTGTTGGCTGAGGAGGCCATGTACATGAGCAGGGTGACGACGGCAATGGTGCTGAGGTAACCGACAAGTGTGGAGAGCGCCCGTTTGGCACGGATGCGCGCCCGTAATTCACGGGTGAGAACCGGGTTGGCGAGGAGTTTCATATATTTAGTATTGGTGTTACGCCTACTGGCGGGGTTTTAGGGGTCTGCGGCCCCCCCCAGAGCAATGGGGAGAGGTTCGGGGAGGGCGCAGCCCTCCCCGAAAAGCACCCACGCACCCATGGGTGCCCCCCCCAGAGCAATGGTTTAAGGGCGGACAGAAAACGTGTGCGCCCCCTTCTGGAATCGCATTGCAACGCCAGGAATCTCGATCTCTTCCCCCCTCTCCCACAACGTGGGAGAGGGGGCAGGGGGTGAGGGCCATCCGTGGCATCCCAATCACCTATCCGTGACTTACCGAGCGAATGTTCTGTCCGCCCTTAAAAGAGCAATGGGGAGGGCGCAGCCCTCCCCGAAAAGCACCCACGCACCCATGAGCAGTCTTTACGCAAAGATAACATACTCTTTTAGAAACTGCTCAATGGCATGGTAATAGGCGGTGACGGTTTCGCGGCGGCGCCAGCCGTGGCCTTCGCCATCAAAGAGGTGGTAGCGATGAGGAACGCCGCGCCGTCGCAGGGCGGCAACAATCGCTTCGGACTGTTCGGGAAGCACGACCTTGTCTTCGCTGCCTTGGAAGATGAGCAGGGGGGTATTGATGCGTTCGGCGTGGAAGAGGGGTGAGCGTTCGCGGTAGATGGCGGCGGCTTCGGGCAACGGCCCGAGCAGGCCGTCGAGGTAGTGCGCTTCAAACTTGTGGGTGTCGGCGACGACGCTGAAGAGGTTGGCGACGCCGTAGCGACAGATGCCTGCGCAGAAGACCTCTGGGTGTTGGGCGAGGGTTTCGTAGACGGTGTAGCCCCCAGCGCTGCCGCCCATAACGACGATGCGTTGCGCGTCGGCGATGCCGTTCTCGATAAGGTAGTGCGCCCCACTTGCCACATCTTCGACATCAACGACGCCCCACTGGCCGCGTAGCGCTTGGACGTAGGCGCGGCCATAGCCAGTACTGCCGCGATAGTTGACCTCAAGCACGGCGTAGCCGCGCGTAGCAAAGAATTGCACATCATTGTTATAGGCCGCCGTCGCCTGCCCGGTCGGGCCGCTGTGGATCAGAATGACCGCAGGCGGACGCGGTTCTTCGCCATCGGGCGTGTAGCCAGGCGGAAGCGAAAGTAGGCCGTAGACCGTTGCGTCACCAACCGACCACTCGACGGGATGGGTGGCGGCGAGTTGGTTGGTGGGTATGAATGCGCTGGCACTGCGCCGAATACTGCGTGTACCACTGGTATCGGCGACGATCACCTGGGGTTGCACCACCGACGAAGAGCCAATGGTGGCAAAGGCGGTTGTCGTGGGGGCTGCCGCGATCTGGTTGAACCAACGGTAGCCGGTATCGGCGCTGAGGACATGGGGCGGGCCACCGGCCAGCGGCTGGAGGCAGAGTTCGCGCAGGCCGCCCCAATTGCGCAGGTAAGCCAACGCTTGGCCATCGTAGCTCCAGGCGAGCGTGCGCATACCCTGCGCCCACGCGGGCTCGGCATGCTCGGCGACGCCGCTCGTCAGGGGGCGCTGCTCACCTGTGGCCAGATCGAGCAGATAGATTTGCCACCAGCCATCCTGATCGGAGACAAAGGCCAGATGGCGGCCATCGGGGGCGAAACAGGGCTGGAAGATACTGGTAGTGGGGCCACCGGCAATTGCATGCAGATCGCGCACCAGCGGCAGCCCACCGCTGCGATCGAGATCGGCCAAGTAGAGCAGGGTGCCATCCCATGGCATGTTGGGGTGATCCCAGGCGACAAAAGCGACTTGGGTGCCGTTGGGATGCCAGCAGGGCCACATGTAGAAATCGTGGCCCGTGAAGAGGCGTTGGGGCCAATGCTGCCCGGCGCTATCCACGACGGCGATGCAGTCCTGCTCTTCGTAGGAGTGGACAAAGAGAACGTGACGCGCATCGGGAGCAAGGGCGGGATCGGCTACCGAGCCAAAGGCGGGAGTGAGCGGACGCGGCATACCTGTGGCCAAAGGCTGCACAAAGAGCCGCCCGCTGGCCCCTTCAGCGAAGACGAGCAAGCCATTGCCAACCGCAAAATCGCCGCCGCCATAACCAAGCCGTCCGCGCACCGTCAAATCACCGGGCGTCAGTTCACGCGGCGCATCGGGGGTTGCCAGATCGAGCGCCCAGAGGGCACCACGGCCATCATGCACCTCACGCCAAACAATCGTGTGGCCCGTACTATCCCACTGCACATCGGTCAAACGCAACCCAGCAGCCATCTGCCGGGGCGTCAGGTCACTCGGCCAGAGGCCAAAAGGAGGAGGAAGAGTCATGCAGGATTCCTGTAAAGGGAGAGGAAGATTTGGATGAGGCGAAGCCTCCGCCTCCCGCGATCATGTTTGGCGCTGTTTGGCGGCTGTGCCGCCAAGCATGGGGGGCTATTGAAATGCCATCCAGCGAAAAACTGTATACCTGAAAGATACTGCTGGTTTATTCCCCTGGGAGCGCGGGCGTCCCGCCCGCATGCGGGCGGGACGCCCGCGCTCCCAGGCCCGTGCATGCATAAACCAGCAGTATCCTGGAAGGAGGGGGTAGGGGGTGAGATGCTTCTAGGTCATCCCTATCATCTATCCGTGGCTCCTAGGGTCAATGTTCTGTCCACCCTTGAACCCGCTTGCCGAAGGGGCCAGGGGTTGGGGGCCAAAGGACGCATCCCCACCACGAATTCGTAGGTACCTGAGTACATCTGGTGAGGGAAGTTATTGTTTTATGAACCTTCCCCACTACCGCTCAACGCTCCGAAGGGGCCTGCGGGCAGCCCGTCGCTGGCCGTTCAAACTTCAGGGGCTGGGGGATGCCGTAGAGATCCACTTCTGCGCTGGTGAGTTCGCGCCGGGCAATGCACGCTGCGGCAGGGCGTAGCTCGGCGCTGGTGATGGTAGGGGGCTGGTAGGTGCCATCAGCAGCGTAGAGGCCATGCGCGTGCTGGCCTTGAAAGGGCTCTACCACGGCGTGAAGCGGATACCAAATGCGGATCAAGCCATTGGCAGAGCCGGTAATGATCTGCTGCCCATCGGTGCTAAAGCTGGCTTGGTGCAAGAGATCGCCCTGGGTGCCAATGGTATCCAGCAGGTGCCCTTCGTCATCCCAGAGGCGGGCGGTGCCATCCCATGACGCGGTGAGGATGCGTTGGCCGTCGGTATGGAAGACGGCATCGGTGATAATATCCGCGTGGCCCGCGAGCGTCGCGAGGTGGGTGCCGTCGTGTGCCCAGAGGCGGGCGGTGCCATCCCATGAAGCAGTGAGTAGTTTCTGCCCATCAGGGCTAAAGCTGCCCCGCCAGACCGCACCAGTGTGGCCGATGAGTTCTGCCAACAACTCACCTTGGAGGTTCCAAAGGCGGGCGGTGTCGTCGTCGGAAGTGGTGAGGATCAGTTCCCCGTCGGGGCTGAAGCTGGCATGGTTGAGCTTGGCACTATGGCTTCCCAGGCTAGCCATGCTCTCCCCTTGGAGGTTCCAAAGGCGGGCGGTGCCATCGTCGGACGCGGTGAGGATCGTCTGCCCATCGGGGCTGAAACTGGCATGGCGCACCGCTGCTTCGTGGCCAACCAAGCTCGCAAGGGGAAGTCCGGCTTGATCCCAGAGGCGGGCGGTGCCGTCGTCGGACGCGGTGAGGATCAGTTCCCCGTCGGGGCTGAAGATCGCGCTACGCACCGGCCCGCTATGCCCATACAGCATCCGTATCTTGGCCCCGGTGTTGCTCCAGAGACTGGCGATACCATCGTCGGCAGCGGCAACAATCCTGCGCCCATCGGGGCTGATACTGACGTCCCAAATGGCTTGGTCGTGTTGGGCAAGCGTGTGCTCGGTGTTGTCGGCGAGGTTCCATAACAGGACATGCCCGTCTTTTGCTGCGCTTACGATGGACTGTCCGTCAGGGCTGAGTACGAGGCGATTGATACCATCGTTATGGCCGCGCAGCATAATCGGATACCAAGTGAGTGCGTTGATGGCATCAAGGAGATTCTGCGCCGTGGCGGGTGTGTCGTTGTGGGCATTCATTTCGTAGGCCACGAGTAGGCGCAGCACCGGGTCTTTTTGCATGAGCGTGAGACCAGCCTGGCTTAACTGGAAGGCTGGCGCGCCTGGATTGGCATCCGTTTGGGCTGGTTGCGCCTGCGTTGGGCGCGTTGCAAGTTCGCTTGCGGCTTGCTGTGCTTCGGGTGCCAATGTGGGCACAACCCGGATGATGATAAAGACGATTGCGCTCAGCGTAGTGATAACGAACAAGAACAGTATAGTCATAAGACTCTGCTGGCCCTGTTTGCGGCGGCGCTGCTGACGCGCATCCAACACCTGCGAGGCTTTGAGGAAGAGGCGTTCGGTTGCGTTGAGTTCCACCTGCTGCGTCAGATCTTCAAGCTGACGCAGGTCGTCACCACGGACTAACAGGCCATCCACGAAATTCGCTTGCTGCCAGCGCTCTACCTGCTGCCGAAAGATGTTGAGTGGGTCGCTTGCTGCGCTCTGTTGATGCTTGAGCATGGCCAAACCCTCCTGGAGTTGGGGTGGGGCTACGTCAAAGTCGTTGGGGCTTGCGCCCCAAACCCTCTTTGTTTCTTTCGTTTTGGCGGCTTCGCCGCCAAAACGAAAGAAATAAAGTTCTTCGGGGGAGGCTTCGCCTCCCCCGAACCCCCTCAGGGAATATACGCGGGAAGGGGAGGGGCCAGGGGATGGCTTCGCCCTCCCCTAAAACCCCACCCCACCGGGAACATACGCTGAAAGGGGAGGGGCTAGGGGATGGCTTCGCCCTCCCCTAAAACCCCAC
>RSAS01000096.1:10698-13014 GCA_003934145.1 Candidatus Viridilinea halotolerans
CTGAAAGGGGAGGGGCTAGGGGATGGCTTCGCCCTCCCCTAAAACCCCACCCACCCTCCTGGAGGCTCCAAAAACAGGAACTGAAGAACTCTAGCTTAGTTATACACCTCTAGCGCTGCATGCAGCAACTGGATTTGGCGCTGAATTTCTTCAGTCTGTTCCCGCAATGCGTTATGCTCTTGGGAACCTAGTTCGCTGGTGCGTTCGCTGGCGCGGTGGAGTTTGCGGCTGAGGCTGGTGCAATCTTCAAGTAGGGTTTGATACCAGCGCGGGTTGGTGTTTTGGGCGGCCCCGCCGAGGGCTACGCTGCTGCTGGCGCGGGCGACGAGGCGGGCCACGGTGGCGGCGTCAATCCCGCTGCGCCGGGGCGATTCGACGCTGCGCGTGGTCTCCTCTTCGGCCAACTGGCGGCTATTGAGCGCCCGTTCGGCGGCGATCTCACGTAGGCGCTGTAGGATCTTGGCGCTCTGTTCGCTCCCGACATGGCTTTGGTGAATGGCATCGATCAAAGGGAGCAGTTGGCGCTCTTGCAGACGCAGCAGCGCAATCAGTTGCTGCTGTTCGGGCGGGAAGGCGAGCATGCGCAGCAACTGGTAGGCCCGCGAACGCTTGATGCTCAATTTGCTGGCCACGGTTCCCACGGCGACCTGCTCGCCCCCCATGGTCTCTCGCAGTTGCTGGAGTGTCCATGCACGCTCGATGTCGCTGAAGCTTTCGCGCGCTTCGTTCTCGGCAAACTGGAGCGTGATGCGGTCGAGCGGGCTGGGTGTTTCGATGACAATCGCTTCAAGCTGCGCGAGGCCCACGAGCTGCGCGGCGGTCCAGCGGCGCTGGCCGATGAGAATGATATAGCGTGCGGCGGGGAAGGCTTCGCTGCTGCCCGGATAGACGACGATGGGCTGAATTTGGCGTTCGCGCAGCGAGGCGCCGAGTTCGCGTAGTTCGGCCACGAGCTCTTGATATTCGGGCGGCGTTTCGCCCGCAACCAGTAACTGGTTGGGCAGGGGCAACATACGCGGTTGGCGCATGCCTTGGCGCAATTCGGGGGCGATCTGGGTTACCGCAAGCTGTTCGAGCGCACGCCCGGCCACGAGGCTATCGAGTTGCGGCCCCAAGAAATGCTGGCGCGCATGGGCGTTACGCTCGGCCTCCTGGCTGGTGCTTGGCGCACTTGGCTCGACGGGGGCCGCTGGTGGAGCGACAGGGCGGGCGCGCAGCGCAAGGCGCGCTTTTATCTCCTGGGCCTGCTGGTCATCGGAGCGACGTTTGCTCATGCTGGTGCTCCATCAAGCGTCAGCAGCTCCTCAGCAAGCGCGAGAAACGCCCCGCGCACGGCAGTCTCGTCGGGGCCATGGAAGCGGAAGACGCTCTGCTGGGTGCCCGAAGCGAGGCGAATCAACGCCCGCGACGGAATAATCGTCTTGAGCAGCGCATCAGCGTAGACCTCACTGAGCGCTTGGTCGTAGGCGTAATCGAGCGTAGCGCGCGGAGAATAATTGTTGCGCAGCACCGCGAAGCCGCGCAGTTGCGGGTTAAATTCCTGAGCCTGATTGATCGACTCCACCAGATCACCAAGACTCTGGAGGACAAGATCGGCAGCCTGCACCGGCGCAACGCAGCGTGTTGCGGCGGCGAGCGCGGTCGCCAGAACGGGGCCACGGGCAGGGGCAAGATCGAGCACCACGATAGCGGGCGCATAGCCCGCCGTCGCCGCCCGTTCGAGCGCCTTGCGCAGCACATAGATGCCGCCACCCATACTGCGGCCCAGCGTCTCGGGCAGACCAATCATATCCTTATGGGCGGGAAGCACGTCCACCCCCTCCGCCGAAGGGCGCACCACCTGCTCCAAGTTACGACGCTGGCTGGCGATTCCCAAGAACGAATCCTCCACCGCAAGCTCATCGGGATCAATCCCGAGCCAGCGCGAGGCGTGGCGCTGCGCATCAAAATCAATCAGCAAGACGTGCAGATCAAGCTTGGCAAACGCCGCCGCCAGATTGACCGCCACCGACGTCTTGCCGACGCCGCCCTTCTCGTTGGCAATAGCGTAAACGTGGGTCATAGGGAAGCAACTCCGTTATCAGGGGACAGGGGATAGGGGATAGGGGATAGGGGATAGGGGATAGGGGATAGGGGATAGGGGATAGGGGGCATGGCCCCCGAAGCATCCCCCCGTTGGGCGGGGGTTTGGGGGCATGGCCCCCAAGAATTCCCCGTTTGGCGGGGGTTTGGGGGCATGGCCCCCGAAGCATCCCCCTGTTCGGTTTAAGGGCGGACAGAACATTCGCTCGGCAAGTCACGGATAGGTGATTGGGA
>RSAS01000640.1:0-86 GCA_003934145.1 Candidatus Viridilinea halotolerans
CACCTATCCGTGACTTGCCGAGCGAATGTTCTGTCCGCCCTTAAACCGGCGGGGGTTTGGGGACATGGCCCCCGACGAATCCCCCC
>RSAS01000640.1:186-2593 GCA_003934145.1 Candidatus Viridilinea halotolerans
GTCCGGCGGGGGTTTGGGGGCATGGCCCCCGACGAATCCCCCCGTCCGGCGGGGGTTTGGGGGCATGGCCCCCGACGAATCCCCCCGTCCGGCGGGGGCGCGGGGGCGCAGCCCCCGACGACATCTGTTGTTGCGTGTTGGCGGCGAAGCCGCCAACACGCAACAACAAATGACCACAGAAAGATACAAAAATCCATGGATACCTACGATCCCCACATCTACGAATTCTCTGCCCCCGGCAAGCATGGTGCCAACCTGCCGCGCCTTGACGTACCTGAGGCGGAACTGCCCGCCGAACTGTTGCGTCAGGATGGCATGAACGACTTCCCTGAACTGACCGAGCCGGAGGTGATACGCCACTTTACGCGCATCAGCCAGCGCAACGCCAGTCCCGACACCTGTTTCTACCCCCTGGGGAGTTGCACGGTGAAGTACAACCCCAAGTTGCACGAAGAGGCGGCGCGCTACGCGGGCTTTGCGGCGGCTCATCCACTCCAGGGCGATGCCTTGAGCCAAGGGGCGCTACGTCTGATGCATGAGCTACAGCAGGATTTGGGCGAGATTTCGGGCTTTGCTGCCGTCTCGTTGCAGCCCGCTGCCGGTGCGCAGGGTGAGTTCACCGGCATCCTCGTCTTCCGTGCCTACCATTGCCACCGTGGCGACCACGAGCGCACGGAGGTACTGGTGCCCGATTCGGCCCATGGTACCAATCCGGCCACCGCCGCCATGACTGGCCTCAAGGTGGTGGAAGTCAAGAGTGATGCGCGCGGCAACGTCGATCTGGAAGATCTGCGCAGCAAACTCTCGCCGCGTACCGCTGGCATGATGCTCACCAACCCCAACACCGTGGGCCTCTTTGAGAATCAGATTGTCGAGATTTGCGAACTGGTGCATGGGGCGGGCGGCCTGATGTATGGCGACGGGGCCAACTTCAATGCCATTTTGGGCATTGCCAAGCCGGGCGAATTGGGCTTCGACTTTATGCACTACAACCTGCACAAAACCTTCACGACACCGCACGGCGGTGGCGGCCCCGGTTCGGGGGCTGTAGGTTGCACTGCAGCGCTCGCGCCCTTCCTGCCAGGGCCAGTGGTGCGCCAAGCCGCCGATGGTGGCTACGAATTCTTCACGCCGGAACAGAGCATCGGGCGCATGAAGTCCTTCCACGGCAACTTTGGCATGCTGGTGCGCGCCTGGACCTACATCCGCAGCATGGGCGCCGCCGGGCTGCGCGACGTGAGCGAAGTGGCCGTCCTCAACGCCAACTACATTCGCGCTCAACTCAAGGACATCTACCCGCAGGCGGTGGATCGCATCTGCATGCACGAGACCGTGCTCAAGGGCCAGATCGCGGGCGCGTCGGGTGTGCGTACGCTCGACATCGCCAAACGGCTGATTGACTATGGCTTCCACCCGCCGACGGTCTACTTCCCGTTGATCGTACCCGAAGCGCTGATGATCGAGCCCACCGAGACAGAGAGCAAACGCACGCTCGACGCCTTCATTGACACCATGCGTACTATTGCGCGCGAAGCGGTCGAGACGCCCGAATTGTTGCACGAAGCGCCAACCAAAGCCCCCGTGCGCCGCCTTGACGAAGTGCGCGCCGCGCGCCAACCCATCTTGCGCTACAACGCCGAAGCGTTTGCCAAAATCCGTGCCGAGCGCGAGGGATAGAGCATTTTCTTGATGCAAAGACGCAAAGGCGTCACATTTCTTGCGCAGCAAAGGAGGCGGGGAAACCAGGTTTCCCCGCCTCCCCGGAGACACTCACATGCAAAACCTACCCCAACGTCCTTCGGGTGCCTTTGTGATGGCTTCGTGGGTGGCTATGTTCGCGGGCATGTTAGCCTATCTGATTGGCTTGTGGAATGCTACGCTTTTGCTGAGCGAAAAAGGCTTTTATTTTACCGTACTGATGTTTGGCCTCTTTTCAGCGATCTCGCTGCAAAAGAGCGTCCGTGATCGCCTAGAGAACATCACCGTTACCCCCATCTACTATGGCATCTGCTGGATCGCGGTGATTATGGCGATTGTCCTGCTCGCGATCGGCTTATGGAACGCCGACATGCTCCTGAGCGAAAAGGGCTTCTACGCGATGTCCTTCACACTCAGCATGTTCGCGGCGATTACGGTGCAGAAAAACACCCGCGACATTGCACTGATTGAAGCCATGCAAGGGCCGCGCCGTCCGCCGCCGCCGGCAAGCGAGGAGTGAGGCGGGGGGCGGGGAGGCGGGGGGGGCGTGAGAAGCCGGTGGTGTCGCATGAGCGAGGTGTCGGTGCGCCGCTGTGTGGTCTATTCCCACGCATGCGGGTGGCGAGGGGGGATGTTTCGGGGGCTATGCCCCAGTACGTTTCAAATAAGGGAGAGCATAGACCTCACAGGTCTTTGCTGATGGCGTTCC
>RSAS01000858.1 GCA_003934145.1 Candidatus Viridilinea halotolerans
GCCCATGCGCATGAACTTTAGGGGCCTGCGGCCCCTAAAACCCCGTCAGAAGGGGGAATTTTTCGGGGGCCAAGCCCCCGAACCCCCGCCGGCAGGCCCGCTAAGGGCTTACGTTCATGCGTATGGGGGGTGCGCCCTGCCGGACGGCGCGAGGAAGTGAGGGAACCCGGTTCCCTCACTTCCTCGCGCCTAACGTTAAGGAGTACGAACAATGTCCGACTCGGTCGGCGATGCTGCCGCGCCCGACAATGCTGTCCATGCCGCTGGTCTACTTGCGTTGTTGCCCAATCCGTGCGCCCTCGTGGCGGCTGAGGGCCATGTGTTGGCGGTGAATGGCGCGTGGTCTGAACTCTTTGGGGCACACAATGGTCAGGGCCAGCCGCTTGTTGAGGCTGTCGCGGCGCTCTTTCAATGGGAACACGAAGCGTGGCTCGAGGTTATTGCCGAGTTGGAGGCTTTGCGCACTGGTCAGGTGGCGCAGGTTCGCTTTGCCG
This sequence comes from Candidatus Viridilinea halotolerans, assembly GCA_003934145.1. Classification (GTDB taxonomy): domain Bacteria; phylum Chloroflexota; class Chloroflexia; order Chloroflexales; family Chloroflexaceae; genus Viridilinea; species Viridilinea halotolerans. The sequence goes on from RSAS01000858.1 coordinate 495, forward strand.
CTGCGCTCGTCGTTCTACCTGCGCGTTGGTTTGCGGCCACGCTGGCCCCAACGGCCCATGGCACGATCATCTGGCAACTCCAGGAGATCACGCAGTGGCGTGCGGCGGAGGCGTATGCGACCGATATGATGTTGCAGATGCGCGAGGCCATCGAGAGCATTTCGGAGGGCTTGGCGCTCTATGATGAGCACAATTGCCTTGTCTTTTGCAATAAGCGCTACCACGACATCTACCCGCTCGTTGCCGACCTTATGACGCCTGGGCGCAGCATTCTCGAAATCCTCTATGTTGGCATTGAACGGGGCCAGTTCACGCTCAGTGAGGGTGAAGATGTCGAGACCTTTGTGACGAGGCGCATGTCCCACTTTCGCGGCGATGGTGATCAGGTACACCGCCTGGATGGCGAGCGCTGGGTGCGGGCGATTGATCGTCCCACCCGCTCGGGGGGGGTCGTTGGGATTCGCACCGATGTTACCGAGCAGCGCAAAGTGGATGAATTGACGCGCACCAATCTAGAGCAGGAGGCGGTGCTTCGGGCGCAGGGCGCCTTGCTGAGCGAACTCTCGACGCCGTTGTTACGTATTGGGCCGACGACGTTGCTTATGCCGTTGATAGGCGCTCTCGATAGCCAACGCGCCCGTCGCGTCGTCGAGCACTTGCTGAGCGCGATTGAGGCGCAACGCACGGCGCTGGTGATTCTCGACATTACTGGCGTGCCGATTGTAGACACGCAAGTCGCCAACCTGCTGTTGCAGTCGGCGCGCGCCGTGCGCTTGCTCGGGGCGCGCATGGTGCTTACGGGCATTCGCCCCGACGTAGCCGAAACGATTGTCACGCTGGGGGTGGATCTCAGCATGCTCACGATTCGCGGGAGCTTGCAGGACGGTGTCCGCGAGGCGTTGAAGCGGTGAGCGGGGCGGCGGGAGGCGAGGGATCGGCCACTTCAACCCCGCGTCCCAAAGCGGGGCAACTGCTCCCAGAAGCCGAGCGCCACGATAAAGACCCCGGCAAGGCCAAAGATGAGCCCCACCCAAGGCAACATGGCCGAGGTTTGGCGCTGATCGCTGATGTATTCTGCACGGGTACCAGCAAAGACAAATTCGGCTTCGAGTTCGTTCTGCGCTGCACGCCGCGTGACGGTGCCAATGACCATGACGGTGCCGTCGTGAATGAGACCGGAGTAGATTTTGGTGCCTTCGTTACGCCAACCATCCCAACGCAAATAGGGTTGATCCTGGTATTCTGCGTGGCTACGTTGCAGTTGATAGTTGTTATTGCTTAGCGCAATCAGCCCTCCGGCATCAAGGAAGAGCGGCGGGGTCACGCGTTCAAGCAGTTCCCACTTGGGATCGCCGTCATCATCGGCTTCGCCGCGATACTCCACCACTGAGTAGGCGACAAAGGTACGGAAGCGCAAGGGATTTTGGGAGCTAATGGAGCCCTCGACCAATACGGTATTGGCGGGAGCAGCATATTTGAAGGCTGCCGCCGAAAGCGGTTGCAGACGGGCGGCGCGTTCGGCGTTGGCTTGGGCTTGGCGGGCCACAAAGAAGCCCAGGCCGATGCCTAGCCCGATAAAGGCCAGCCCAATAAAGAGCATGATGGTTTTGGCCCACATGGGCATAGGCATGCCTCGGGGGATGCGAGGGCGGCTGCGCTGCCCCCATGCGTGTTGCGTTCGAAAAACTCTTCGGGTGTGACCAAAACGTGTAGGAAGGGTGCGCGAGGGAACCTGGTTCCCTCGCATCCTTCCCCAGTCCGAAGGGGTGTAGGGCACCGCCCTACAGATCCCAGTCACACCCTTTCGATAACACTAGGCACTATGCCGCATAGCAAGATGCGCATGAAACGCCCGATTAAAGGACTCGGGATGCTCTAGGTAGGGCGTATGGCCACACGCAGCCAATTCTAACTCGACGAAGCGTCCGCCGTTGGTTTCGTAGCGCTGCAGGAAACTACGCGTCTGGCGTTTCATCGGCTGGGGCGGAAAGATCGCTTCGCCGGGCCAGTTGGGCATGACGCCAAGCTTGCCAAGGGTGCCCAACTCTAAGAGGCTCTGGTCGCTGACGATCTGATCATCGGCACCATGAACCCAAAGAATGGGTGGTTTGCTGGCGGCGGTGAGAATGCGCGCCGGGATGTCGCCGACGTACTTGGGCGAGAGGGCGTTATTGGGCCCAAACACGCCTGGCGCGATGCCCGGCCAATTGGGGCTTGGCAGCATATCGCCGGGATGGTGGTCGGGGCGCACCTTGATGCTAAGCAACCCAGAGAGCAACTCCTCTTCGCGGGCGGGGCGGAAGGGCGGTTTCCAGTAGTAATTGTTCATCACCACGCGGGGGGCGGTCAGGGGATTGGTTGTACTGCGATCCTGCGCCGCTTCACGCTGGGCAAACTCTTGGTTCACCAAGCCGCCGCCCGAACCGGCGCAATCGGGCCAGCAGGGGGTGCCCTCGATATCCTTGGTGCCGCCAAAGCCGTAGGGCGAACCGGGTGCCGCCAACGTCACCGTGAGTAGTCGGTCGGGGGCGGCAGCCAACAGCGCCCAGACGACACTCCCGCCGAGCGAGTGGCCAACGACGTGAAAGCGCTCCATGTGCAGCGCATCGGCGAGGGCAAGGATGTCGTCGGCAAAATCGCGGGTGCCACGGGTGGCGTCTACCGGCTGAAATTCCGTGTCACCGTAGCCGCGCAGATCGGGCGCGATGGCGCGGAAGCCGGCAGGCAGCGCCAACATCGTCTCCTCCCAGAAGGTGGCGCAGGAGTTATTGCCATGCACGAAAAGCACTGGCGTGCCATCATCCGGCCCAGACAGACGCACATGTTGCGTGATGCGCGATGTTGCCACCATGCGTGACGTGATACCGGGCAAGAGGGGGATGCTGCTCATGAGCGAATCCTTTCAATGATACCGTGAAAATCACCCTGTGCTATTTTACAGCTTTTTCCATTGATCTTGCCGTATTTTCACCCTTGGACATGGTTCGTAACCAAGTTACGCTTTTTGCCGCTGCCGCGGCGGGTTTGCGGGGGCCTAGCGCCCATGCGCATTAACTTAAGGGGCCTGCGGCCCCTTAAACCCCGCCGGAAGGGGAAATTTTGCGGGGGCCATGCCCCCGAACCCCCGCCGCAAGGCCCGCCAGAGGCTTAAGTTAATGCGTATGGGGCCAAGCCCCCGAACCCCCGCCGCAAGGCGTAACGTCCTGCGTATGGGCCATGCATGCCCCTTCGCAAAGGCATCCTAATTATTATCAGGATCAAACCAGTAGCTCACCAACTGGCCGCGCTCATTGTAGAGTGCGCCGTCGTCGCCGTCCTCATTATTCCAAATATAGCCAGCCGGGCCGCTAAACATACGGCTCTGGCCGGGGGCGAGGGTGCCTTCGATGGGATGCTCCTGATTGCCGGTGATGCTGCACATGTGCCAGCCATCAAGGTTGATCGCTTCGGGACTCACGTTCTGTAGAGTCACCGTTTCGTCGCCCTTATCAATGTCCGTAATACGCACCGGGTAGTTGGGGGCGGCATTGGGGTTGGGGTCGGCGGCGCAATTGTTGTAGCTCGGCGGGGGCAACGCGGGCACGGGCGCAGGCGTAGGCGACGGAATAGGCGGCGGGGGCGCGGGGGCGACCGGCGGGGGCGCGGGGGCGACCGGCGGGGGCGCGGGAGCGACCGGCGGGGGCGGCAGGTTGACATCAATCAGACGCCGTCCAAGGTGGCTCAGCAGCACGCGTTCACCTGGGGGCAATTCGGGCCAATATTCAAAGCGGGCCTTCTCGAAATACTGAACCGTGTGCCAGTTGCCATTTTCGAGTACCTCGTAGATCTCTTCGCTGATCGGATAGCCAAAGATCTGCTCGGCCCCGTAGCGCTCCCAAATCTCCTTAAAGCCATACTGCACAATATGCTGCGTTTGGGGGATGTAGCGGCGTTCGGCACTGTCTTCAATGGGGGGAACTTTGGGAAAGATGCGATCATAGGCCAATTCAAGGCCCAGATTGCCCAATTCAACCCGTGGTTGGTCGCCCCCTACGGCCAGTTCAAAGCGGGCACGCTCAAACCACTGCACAATGCGGCCATTGTTGCCCAGCACCTCTTCGCTGATCGGGTAGCCAAAGACGCGGGCACCACCGTAGCTCTCCCAAAAGACGCGAAATGCGCCACGGAGGGTATGGCCCGTCTCCGGAAACGTACGTACATCACTCTGGGCATAGGATGCGGGAAGGGTGCCAAGCAGCAGAACGAACGCGAGCGCGATCACGGAGCGGCGTGCGAACGAGGTACGCATAGTTTTGAGCCTTTTGTCTACGACGAAGAATAGTATCAGCTAATTGCGATTTTTTACTTGTAATCTTATTAATCAAACTAGAAAACATTATAGCAAAAGCAGTAGCGACTTGCAAACAGCCGATCATTGTGGCGCACCCTTGGAGCGCCGGCTTTAGCCGGCTAAAGCCGGCACTCCGGAGCAGTCCACCGACTTTTCAGACAGCCTCCAAGGGCGAGGATGCGCGGGAACTTGATTCCCACGCGCACTCTATCACCCAAAACTCAGCCACCGATCATGGCACTGTAATCCATTTTGGGCAACCATGGGAGCTAACAACACGTTGGTTTAGTAACGATACGTATGCTTGGCCATAGTTTTTTGGGAAAGGGCGAACTTCTCCCCCAAAAAACTGAACGTCAACAAGACTGAGGTTACCATGAAACAGTTCCATTTCCACCCGACGCGCTGCTGGGTGCTTTTGCCCCTGTTGTTGGTGTTGCTGACGCTCACCGCCTGCGGCGCATCTGATACGATGGCGGTTTCGCCACCGGCGACGGTGCCGACGGCGCAGATTGTGGCGACGCCAGAGCCGCAAGTTCCCTTGCAGATCAGCGTGCCTGAAGGTTTCTTTCCACCTCAGGGGCTTGAGGTGGCTGCGCCGTTGCCCCCCTTGGGCGAGCCCGACCCTACTTTTGTGCCGCCCCCGCCGCTGCCGACTTTCCGCGAGGGGCCCGGTGGATTGCCCTATCCGCTGACCCTCGCCAAGCTCGATTTTGGCGTGGTAGGCCACCTCTACTACACCGACCGCGCAACGGCGCTAAGCAAGGCGCGTGAAGGCGGCTTCCGTTGGTTCCGCCAACAGATCCATTGGCGCGATATTGAAGATACCAGCGGCGCTTTCTTCTGGGGCGATCTTGATGGCATTGTGGCCGATGTCAATGCCGCCGGGATGTTACTGATGATCAACATCACCCGTTCGCCCAGTTGGTATACCGCCAATGGTGCTGATGGTCTGCCGCAAGATCCGGCGACCCTCGCACGTTTCACACGGGCTTTGGCCGAGCGCTACCAGGGGCGGGTACACGCCATCCTGATCTGGAATGAGCAGAATCTCGCCTATGAGAATGGTGGGCAGATTGGGCCGGAAGATCCCGGCCATTTTGTGGAAATTATGGCTGCATCCTACGAGGCGATCAAGGCAGTTGATCCCAGCATCCTCGTGGTGGTCGGTGCGCCCGCTTCGACGGCCACCAACCATCCCGACATCGCCATGGACAGCCTCGCTTACCTGCGGGCAATGTACACCTACCGCGACGGTATGCTGCGCGACTACTTCGACATCCAGGCGCTGCATCCCGGCGGCTCGGCCAATCCGCCCGAGACGCTCTACCCTGCGCAGCCAAGCAATGCCCAGGGCTGGACCGACGACCCCTCATTCTACTTCCGCCATGTCGAGAATCAGCGACGGGTGATGGAGGAGGCGGGCATGGGCGCGCACCAGGTCTGGATTACTGAGTATGGTTGGGCCACAGCCAATAACTCGCCTGGCTACGAATTTGGCAACCAGATCAGCTTTGAAACGCAACGCGACTACATTGTCGGAGCGATTGACTACACCTTTGCACACTACCCCTGGGTCAGTAACATGTTTCTCTGGAACCTGAATTTTACCGTATTGCAGCGCGAAGCAGGGCGCGACCCCATGCACGAACAGGGTTCGTTTAGCATCGTCAACGCCGACTGGTCGCCACGCCCGGCCTTCTGGGGCATTCAACAGGCGATCGCGGCGGTGCGCCAGCGGCAGTAGGGGCAATGCCTAGGGGCAATGCGGGGGAACCTAGTTCCCCCGCACCCCCTTGCTACACGTTTTGGTCACACCCAAATGCACCCCTACGGATGGCTCTCGCGCACGTCCAGTACCCGTTCCACCAAGGGGGTAACGCAAGCGCGCACCTCGGTGAGGCTGAGGCCATCCACTTTGAAGGTGATGTTGCTGTGCCCCGGCGCATCGCCCGCGAAGGTGCCCAGGGCGATAATGTTGCCACCCGCACTGGCCAACGCGCCCGTGAGCGCAGCGAGTTGACCTGGCTCGTCGTGCATGCGCACCTCGCAGCGCACCCCAGCGTCGCGCGCCCCCATCAATTCCAACAGAACCTTGAAGAGATCGGTCTCGGTAATGATGCCCACCACATCTTCGCCGCGCAAGACGGGCAAGCCGCCGATGCGCTGATCGGCCATGATGCGCGCCGCCTCTTCAATCGGCAGATCTTCGCTGATCGTCAGCACCTTGTGCGACATGCACGACGCCACGGTCAATTTGCTCAAGAGATAGTTGAGTTCCCACACACTCAACGTTGTCGCCTGGGAGGGCGAGGCGTTGAGCAGATCTTTCATCGAAACAATGCCAACAAGCCGCCCATGGTTCACCACGGGGGCGCGGCGGATGTGTTCGGTACGCATCAGATGCAACGCATCGTGGACAGATGTTTCGGGGGTGACGGTAATCACCGGGGACTTCATGCGTTCACCGACAAGCATGGCCCTACCTCCTTGTAGTCCAGCACGCAGCCGCAAGGGGTGCGGCGCGGAAGGCAATTCTACTATAGCATAGTAGGTGTACCGGGGATGGTTGTGCGCGGCTGCGCCGCCAATAGGGCCACGTCAAAGTCGCTGGGGCTGCGCCCCAAGTCCGCATTTTTGTTGCTTTTTGGCGGCGAAGTCGCCAAAAAGCAACAAAAGAAGTTGTTAGTGGCGCGCAAAAGTCCTCGGTGCGGCCCGTTGGCTCGGTGGTTGAGCCTGCCGAAACCAGCCTGCCGAAACCAGCCTGTCGAAGCCAATGGCCCGCCCCGCCGGGCTAGGCCCCACGCATATCACCCTTCTTGCTATACTATAGCATCATGCCCCACACCAACCTGACTCGCTTCGCTTGGCTCTCGGTGGCTGCGGCCATCGTGACGATTGGCCTCAAATTTAGCGCCTACCTGCTCACCGGATCGGTGGGCCTCTTTTCCGATGCGCTCGAGTCGGTGGTAAACTTGGTTGCCGCGCTTGCGGCGCTCGTTGCGCTGACGATTGCCGCCCGCCCGCCCGACGAGGATCATGCCTATGGCCACGGCAAGGCTGAGTATTTTGCCAGTGGGCTAGAGGGCGGTTTGATCCTGATTGCGGCCATTAGCATCATCTACACTGCTGTTGGCCGCTTTCTTGCCCCGCAACCTCTCGAACAGGTTGGGGTGGGCTTAGCGATTGTGGTGGTCGCTTCGCTCATTAATTTCGCGGTGGCGCGCACCCTCTTGCACGCCGGTCGCCGCTACCACTCCATCACGCTGGAGGCCGATGCCCAACACCTCATGACTGATGTCTGGACGTCGGTGGGGGTCATTCTGGGCATTGCGGCGGTCGCGCTGACGGGTTGGGAGCGCCTCGATCCCTTGATCGCCATGCTCGTTGCCGCCAATATCATCTGGTCGGGGGTGCGCATCATCCGCACGTCCGCGCTGGGTTTGCTTGATACGGCTCTGCCGCCCGCAGAACTCCGTTGCGTTGAGGGCGTATTGGCCGCATTCAACGCCCGCGACGGCGTGCAATACCACGCGCTGCGTACGCGCCAAGCCGCCGCCCGCCGCTTTGTTTCTGTCCATATTCTTGTCCCGGGCACCTGGACTGTCGCCCATGGGCACCAATTGCTCGAAGAACTCGAGGCCGAAGTGCGCCGGGTGCTGCCCAATACCACGGTTTTTACCCATTTGGAACCGCTGGAAGATCCAAGTTCGTTTGCGGATCAGCATCTCGACCGGGTCGAGTAGGTGATCAATGTTTGGGTGTGACTGGAATCTGTAGGGCGGTGCCCTACACCCCGCCGGACAGGGGGAAATGCGGGGGAACCTGGTTCCCCTGCACCCCCTACCTACACATTTTTTTGGTCACACCCAAACGATTTGGGTGTGACCAAAACCTGTAGGGCTGCGCCCCACGCCCCGCCGGACGGTGGGCGGATGTGAGGAAACCAAGTTCCCTCGCGCACCCTTCCGATGCCTTTTGGTCACACCCAAGCGATTTTTCGGGGGAGGCTGTGCCTCCCTCGATCCCTCTCCCTTAGCTTTAGTATCGACCATGCACTATCAAACTCTCAGCGACGATTGGCAGATCCGCCCGCTCAAGACGTTCCGCCAGGGCATGTACCCCCGCGATGAGGCGGGCTGGCAAGCGGCGGTGGTGCCGGGCCATTGGCAGCAGTTGCCCGGCTTGGAGCAACACCACGGCAAGGCGGTCTATCGCTGCCGTTTTGCGCACCCTGAGCCTGCGCCGGGGCAGCGTCAGTGGCTGCGTTTGGCAGGGGTGTTTTACCGCTCGCGGCCCTACCTCAACGGAGTGGATCTTGGCGCTCACGAGGGCTATTTCATTCCTCAAGAGGTGGAGGTGACGGGGCTGCTCAAGCCCGAGAATGCGCTGCTGGTGGAGGTGGATTGCCCCGAAGAGCGCAATAAGCTGGGCAAAACGCTGCTCACCGGCGTCTTTTCGCATTGGGATTGCCTTGATCCCCAGGCTAACCCCGGCGGTATTTGGCTGCCAGTAGAGTTGCACGCCAGCGGCTCCGTGCGGCTGAGCCATGCTCGTCTGCTGACGAGCGCCTGCGATGAACACTTCGCCCAAATTCGCTTCGATCTTGATCTTGATGCGGCCCACGCTGGCCCCGTGGTAATTCGCCTGCGTTTTGCGCCACATACCTTCGCCGGGCCGCCCCAGGAATTTACGATCCAGCGCGAGCTTACCGCTGGCATGCAGCGCCTCGGCGGGCTGATCAAACTGCGCGAGCCGCGCCTCTGGTGGACGCACGACCTCGGTCGCCCCGATCTCTATACTGTGACCGTTGAACTCGTGAAGACAGATACGGTGAGCGACAGTTTGACGATGACATTTGGGGTGCGCACGTTTGAACTGCGCCAATGGATTGCGTATCTTAATGGCGAGCGTTTTTTAATTAAAGGCAATAATTATCCGCCGGGCGATATGCGTATTGCAACCATGAATCCTGAACGTTATGCCAAAGATTTTACTTTAGCACGCGATTGCCATATAAATATGTTGCGTGTGCATGCCCATATTGAGCATCCCGCTTTTTATGCTGCCGCTAACGAGGCTGGGATTCTGCTTTGGCAAGACTTCCCGCTGCAATGGGTCTACGCCCACCGCATTCTGCCCGAAGGTCTGCGCCAAGTGCGGGCGATGGTGCGCTTGCTGGGTAGCCACCCGGCGCTGGCGATCTGGTGCATGCACAACGAGGCTTTTTTGCTGGAGGACACCGCCGACGAGCGTTGGTTTGCCCGCGTGCGCACGCGCCTTTCGGCCTTGGGCTTTAGTTGGAACCGCGATGTTCTCGATACCCAGTTGAAGGCGATTGCCGAGCAAGAAGACAGCACGCGCCCGGTGGTACGTTCGTCGGGCGAATTCCACATGCCCTACGTGCGTGAAGGCACCGATTGCCACGCCTATTTTGGCTGGTATCGCAGCTACGGCACGCTTGCCACCGCCGAAATGATGCAACGCCGCTTTCCCAGTAACCTCAGTTTCGTTACCGAATTTGGTGCCCAAAGCTTCCCGAATCTGGAGAGCAGCCAACGTTTCATGCCCGATCCGCTGACGCCAGCAGCGATAGAGCAACTTGAGGCGCGTCACGGTTTTCAGGGCGAAATTATGGCCCATTGGCTGCCCTGGCGCGCAGCTACTGCGCTAGCCGACGTGGTGGATATGAGCCAAGATTACCAGATCTTAATCAACCGCTTCTACATTGATCGCCTGCGCGACCGCAAATACCGGCCTACCGGCGGCATCATTGCGTTCCTCTTTGTTGATTCCTATCCGGCGGTCTTGTGGAGTGTCGTGGACTACTGGCGGGTACCGAAGCGCTCCTACTACGCGCTACGCCGCGCTTTCAGCCCGCAGTATATCTACTGCATCTTTTTTCCGCGTAGCTATGCTCTAGGTGAAGCGATCCACTTACCGATCAGCGTCGTCAACGACGCCCGACGCACCATTCTGGGGGCCCAAATCGCGGCGCAACTGCACGATCCGACGGGCAAGCTGCTCGCCGAAACGCGCCAGCGCCGCGACCTACCCGCCGACTGCGCCCCCATCATCGTTGACCGTCTGCGCCTCACGCCCACCGTGCGCGGGTGCTACACGCTGCACCTCCAGCTTACCGGCGTAGACCACGAAGTAGAGCAGATCTACGCGATTGATGTGGCATGATGTGGGGAAGTGGGGGCGGACAGAAAATGCGTGCGTTGCTACCTGCAGATCAGCACCGGCAAACGACTCTCGCGCAGCACGTAATCCAACGTGCTCCCAAGCACAATCTCGAAGGCGGGGCGGGCACCGTAGCAACCCATCATGATCAGGTTGGAGCCGTGTTCGGCGGCAGCCGCCAGAATGGCTGCGCCCGTTGGCCGCCGGTCGATGACATAACCCGCCACAATCCCACGCTCCTCCAGGTAATTGTGCGCCCGCTCCAAGATTTCGCCCAAACGCTGGTTGTGTTCGTCGGCGGCGATCACCACCAGCGAGAGATCGCCGCGCAACGCGAGATACCCCGCCAGAATGAGCGCCTCGTGGGCGCGCGGGCCGCCATCGTAGGCCACAAGCGCACGACTCAAGGGCGAGATGGGGCCCGGTACGGCAAGAATGGGCTGCGGGCAGCGTTGGATCAGGTCGCGCAGCCCCGAACGCAAGCGCGCTAACGGGCGCGGCGGCGGCGGGTAGACCACTCGCACCACCACGAGATCGGCCCAACGCGCCCGTTCACAGATCTGGCTGCCAATACTGCCCTCTTCATAAACCAAGCTGCCCCGCACCCCCGCCGCCGCACAACGCTCCGCAAAGTGCTCGGAGAGATCGGGATCGACCGGGGCCGGGCCTTCACTCGTCACCACATGTAGCCCACTGAGCCAACTCCCGTCGCGTTGCGCCACCACCAGCGCCTGCTCTAGCGCCTCCCAACTCTCCGGCGTGCCTGCCAAAGGCACCAAAATACTGCGGAAGAGCCCCTGGTGGGCGGCATCCGCCGCAGCAGGCAGATGATCACGTCGCCACACCCCCGCCTCAGGACCGCCGCGCATCGTGGTGGGCACCAGCGCCGCAACGAGCCGTTCGCGGGCATGGTTCAGCCCCCAACCGGCGCGCCGCCGCCCTTCGCGGGCCAACTCCGCCACGGCAACTTGGGGCGTCACCGGCCAACCCAGACTCTGCTCAAGCGCCGCTTGGCGCCGCACCACCCAGACATAGAGGTCGGTCTCGGTGCGTTCAGGGAATTCCGTGAGCAACCCGCGCTGGCGAATCAACTCCACGCCGGGCAAGTAGACCTGATCGTACCAAACGCAAGCAGCCTCAGCCAGCGTCACCGCCGCTTCTTGGCGACGTTCCAGACGACGCTGCTCTTGGGCAATCAGTGCGCCAATCGCGCGGTGCGCCCCTGGCGCCGTGACCCGCAGGTTCAGGTCAGGATGCGCCGTATCTAGGCCGGTTGCCGCCATCAATGCGGCATACTCAGTGGCAATAATCACATCATCAAGCGTGGCATCGCGGTCAAGGCTGATCCGCGTACACACCTCGGTAATCAAGGCGGGTAGGTGGCTAAAGCCCAACTCGCGCGCCACCGAGACACGATGGTTGCCATCCTTCACAAAATAGAGGCCCCCAAGCTCATACACCTCAATCGGCGGCAGTTGGTGACCCTCGGCCATTGCGGCGCGCACAGCGGCCCAGCGCGCCTCATCAGAGGCTTGGCGCGGCAAAAAGTGGCGCGTAAAATCATGGTAGCGTCCAACGCTACCCACAATCGCCGTCAACGGGATTTCGCGCAAACCCGCCGTTGACCAACCGAGATCGCCGATGTGTTGACGTACTTCCTCAAAATCGAGCAGATCGTCAGGTTGGCCGCGCAACCATGCCAAAAGATCCTCGATCAGCGCCCGGCGGCGTGCTCGCCGGAATTCGTCAATCGCATCGAGGCGTCGTTGCTCGCGATCATCCAGCATAACGATGTTCCTTATGCACCTCGCGGTAGGGGCTTGGGGGCGGCTGTGCGTAAGCGTCAGGTTTAGGGCGGTAGCCCTAAACCTGACGCTGTTGGGGCAAGCCCCAAACGCTGTTTTTTGTTCCGTTTTGGCGGCTGCGCCGCCAAAACGGAACAAAAAAGTTTTTCGGGGGAGGCGCAGCCTCCCCCGAACCCCCGCCGCTCGCGCT